>NZ_JBYTEM010000009.1:58846-86209 GCF_058789735.1 Rhodanobacter sp. FW106-PBR-R2A-1-15
CACCCTGTGCGCGATGTCTTTCGTCACGTGACGAAGAGCATCGCGCACAGGGCGCGCTCCTACGACAGCCGGATACCGGCCAGGCGCTGCAGCGCCTCGGCGTACTTGGCGGCGGTGCGCGCGATCACCTCGTCCGGGATCACCGGGCCTGGCGCGGTCTTGTTCCAGTGCTGCGTCTCCAGCCAGTCGCGCACGAACTGCTTGTCGTAGCTGGGCGGGCTGATACCGACGCGGTATTCGTCGGCCGGCCAGAAGCGTGAGGAATCCGGCGTCAGCATCTCGTCCATCACGTACAGCTTGCCGCTGGCGTCGGTGCCGAATTCGAACTTGGTGTCGGCGATGATGATGCCGCGTTCGGCCGCGTAGGCAGCGGCCCACTGGTAGATCGCCAGCGTGGCGTCGCGCACCTGGTTGGCCAGCTCGCTGCCGACCGCGTCGACTACCGCATCGAAGCTGACGTTCTGGTCGTGGTCGCCCACCGCGGCCTTGGTCGAGGGCGTGAAGATCGGCGCGGGCAGCTGCTGCGCCTGCTTCAGGCCGGCGGGCAGCACGATGCCGCACAGCGAGCCGGTGGCCTGGTAGTCCTTCCAGCCGGAGCCGATCAGGTAGCCGCGGGCGATCGCCTCCACCGGCACCGGCTTCAGCCGCCGCGCCACCACAGCGCGCTTCTCATACAGTTTCAGGTCGGTGCCGGGCGGCAGCACCTCGGCCAGCGGCACGTCGAGCAGGTGGTTCGGCACCAGGTGGGCGGTCTTGCCGAACCAGAAGTTGGAGATCTGGGTGAGCATCTCGCCCTTGCCCGGGATCGGGTTGGGCAGCACCACGTCGAACGCCGACAGCCGGTCCGTGGCGACCATCAGCAGTCGATCGTCGGACAACGCGTATACATCGCGCACCTTGCCGCGGTGGATCAGCTCGAGGCCGGGCAGGTTCGATTGCGGCAGGGTGGTGGGCACGACGGCGGGTTCCACATGGCGGGCAAGCGCCCATTCTAGCCGCTGCGGCCGTGGCGCCGGAAACGCCGCCTCGGGGAATCCGGGTGCGCTGCTAGAATTGGCGACCTGTGGCCCCCATTGGTTGCCGATGCGAACCTTATTGACCGCGGCGCTGTGCCTGTTCGCCGCCTTCCCGCTCCGTGCGCAGACGCCGGCGTCGCCGACCCGGCTGGGCCTGTGCGCGGCCTGCCACGGTGCTGGCGGCCACGCCAGCATGCCCGGCGTGCCGCACCTGGCCGGCCAGCGGCTGGATTACCTGCGCGACGCGCTGAAGCAATACCGCGACGGCCGCCGCAACATCCCGGTTATGCGCGCCGCGATCGGCCCGGTCGGCGACGCCGACCTCGACGCGTTGGCCCGCTGGTACAGCGCGCAGGCACCGCAGGGCACGCCATGAGCTACACCTACACGCTGTGGTTCGCCTTCTTCGGCCTGCTCATCGGTCACCTGCCCGGCGCCGTCACCGGCGCGGTGATCGGCTTCGTCTTCGACAACCTGCGCTACAGCCAGCGCAAGCACGCCACGCCGGAAGCCGGCGGCTTCATCGGCCCGCTGTTCACCCTGCTCGGTGCGGTGGCGAAATCCGACGGCCGCGTATCGGAGCAGGAGATCGCGATCGCCGAGCGGCTGATGACGCGCATGGGCCTGGACGCCGAGCAGCGCAGGCAGGCGGTGGCCAGCTTCAACGTCGGCAAGCAGCCGGAGTTCGACGTCACCCCGACCATTGCCGCGCTGCGCAACTGGGTCGGTCTGCGCCGCGACCACGCCTTCCCGGTGCTCGACGTGGTGATCGAGACGGTGCTGGCCGAGGGCAACCCACCGCCGGAGAAGATGGCGATCCTGCACCAGCTGGCGTTCGCGTTGCGTATCAGCGACATGGAGTTGATGGCGCTGATGGCGATGAAGGGTTACGCCTGGAACGCCGGCGGATCGCGCAGTCACGGCCGGGCCTACGGCACCGGCGGCGGCTACGTGCCGCCGCAGCGCGCACCGCAGGGACCGGACCCGTATGCCGTGCTCGGCATCGACCGCAACGCCGATGACCGCGCGATCAAGCGCGCCTACCGCAAACTGATCTCCGAACACCACCCCGACCGCCTCGGCGACCTGCCCGAAGACATGCGCAAGCGCGCCGAGGCGCGCGCCAGCGAGATCAACGCCGCGTACGACCGGATCAAGGAACAGCGCGGCTTCAAGTAGGAGCCCGCTCGCGGGCGATGCTTTGAAAGCCGGGATTCGGGATTCGGGATTCGGGATTCGGGATCCGGGATTCGAAAGAGCATCGCCCGCGAGCGGGCTCCTGCAAAGGCGATGCGTCGGATCAGGCGACAAGGCGCTGCGTCGGATCAGCCGAGCAGCAGTCCGGCCAGTTCGTCCGGCGTCGCCGCAACGGCACGCGCGCCGGCCTGCTCCAGTTCCGCGCGGTCGCCGAAACCCCACAGCACGCCCACGCCGCGCACTTGGTTGGCCACGGCACCGTCGATGTCGAAATGGCGGTCGCCGATCATCACCGCGTCGGTCGGGTCGACGCCGAAGTCCGTCAGTGCCGCGGCGATCATCGTGGCCTTCTCGCTGTGCGCGCTGCCCGGGTGCGGGCCGTACAGGCGCAGGAAGGCGTCGCCGAACGGCAGGTGGGCGATGATCGGCGCGGCGTGGCGGTGCGGCTTGCTGGTGACCACCGCAAGCTGGTGGCTAGCGCCGAGCAGTCGCCCGATCAACGTTTCGATGCCCGGGTAGACCTCGTGCTCGCGCCAGCCGAGCGTATCGAAGCGCTCGTGGTAGTACGCCACCGCCGCCTCGACGCGTTCGGCGTCGTGGTCCAGCAGCGGCGCGAAGCTGTGCCGCAACGGCGGGCCGATCCAGCGGCGCAGTTCCGCATGCGCCGGCGCCGGCACGTCCAGCCGCGCCAGCGCATGCTTCACGCAGGCGGTGATGCCGTGCTCGGAATCGATCAGGGTGCCGTCGAGGTCGAACAGGCAGAGCATTACTTCGCGGCTCGCGCCTTCAGCGCAGCCACTGCGGGCAGCTCCTTGCCTTCGAGGAACTCCAGGAACGCGCCGCCGCCGGTGGAGATGTAGGAGACCTGGTCGGCGATGCCGTACTTGTCGACCGCGGCCAGAGTGTCGCCGCCGCCGGCGATGGAGAACGCATTCGAGGCGGCGATCGCCCGCGCCAGCGTCTCGGTGCCTTTGCCGAAGGTGTCGAACTCGAACACGCCGACCGGGCCGTTCCACACCACGGTGCCGGCCTTGGCGATCAGCGCGGCGTACAGCTCGGCAGTCTGCGGGCCGATGTCGAGGATCATCTCGTCCGCGCCCACCTGGTCGACCGGCTTCACCGTGGCCGGCGCCTGCGCCGAGAAGGTCGGTGCCACCACCACGTCGACCGGCATCGGCACCTCGGCGCCGCGGCGCTTCGCATCGGCCAGCACCTTCCTGGCGGCGTCGATCAGGTCCGGCTCATACAGCGAATTGCCCACCGAATAGCCCAGCGCGGCGACGAAGGTGTTGGCGATGCCGCCGCCCACGATCAACTGGTCGACCTTGCCGATCAGGTTGTCGAGCAGGGTCAGCTTGGTCGAGACCTTGGAGCCGGCCACGATCGCCAGCAGCGGGTGCGCCGGGTGTTCCAGCGCCTTGCCCAGCGCATCGAGCTCCGCACACAGCAGCGGCCCGGCGGCGGCGACCGGGGCATACTTGATCACGCCATGGGTGGAGGCCTGCGCGCGGTGCGCGGTGCCGAACGCGTCCATCACGAAGATGTCGCACAGCGCGGCGTACTTCCGGGCCAGCGCGTCGTCGTCCTTGCCTTCGCCGACGTTCATGCGGCAGTTTTCCAGCAGCACCACCTCGCCCGGGGCCACCTCGACGCCGTCGACCAGGTAGTCGGCGACCAGCCGCACCGGCTGGTGCAGGCGCGCGCTCAGCCACAGCGCCACCGGCGCCAACGAGGATTCGGCGTCGAACTGGCCTTCCTTCGGCCGACCCAGGTGCGACATCACCATCACCTTCGCGCCGGCGTCGCGGGCGGCCTGGATCGTGGGCAGCGCGGCGTCGAGGCGCTGGGTCGAGGTGATCCGACCGTGGTCGTCGATCGGCACGTTCAGGTCTTCGCGGATCAGCACGCGCTGGTCGCGCAAATCGAGGTCACTCATGCGGATGACGGACACGGCGGCACTCCGGATAATGGACAAGGGGCCGCCCGGCACGGGCGGTAACCGCTTATTCTCGGGCGCGTCGGGTGTCGATGCAAACGCGGCGGGCCGGCGCCGCACGTTGCGGTGCGCCACGTGCCCGGCCCACACTGTGGCAAACTGCGGTTATCCGTCGGGGGGTGGCTCATGGCTAGCGGTTTGGTGTTGTATGGCTACTGGCGTTCCAGCGCTGCGTATCGGGTGCGCATCGCGCTGAACCTGAAGGGGCTCGACTACGAGACGCGACCGGTGCACCTGGTGCGCGACGGCGGCGAGCAGCACGCGCCGGATTACCGTGCGCTCAACCCGCAGGAAATGGTGCCCTGCCTGCTCGACGGCGACCGCGCGATCACCCAGTCGCTGGCGATCATGGAATACCTCGACGAGATGCATCCGGAGCTGGAAACGGCCCTGCTGCCGGTCGATGCGCGCGGGCGGGCCCGGGTGCGGGCGCTGGCGCAGGTGGTGGCCTGCGACATCCACCCGCTGGGCAGCCTGCGGGTGCTGCAGCAGCTGGAAGCCGAATTCGGTGCCAGCGAGGAGCAGCGCGCGGCGTGGTCGCGGCATTGGATCGGCGCGGGTTTCCAGGCGATCGAGACGATGCTGGGCGACAACGTGGCGACCGGACGCTATTGCCACGGCGAGGCGCCGAGCATGGCCGACGTCTGCCTGGTCCCGCAGGTCTACAACGCGCTGCGCTGGAAGCTGCCGCTGGACGACTACCCGACCATCGCGCGCATCTACCAGTCATGCAACGAGCTGGAAGCATTCCGCCGCGCCGCGCCGGAGGCCCAGCCGGATGCGCCTTAGAGCCGGGATTCGAGATTCGGGATTCGATAGGGCGTGATCCGACGGCGTTACCTTCCGCCGGTTGCGGGAGCGCAAAGGCGGGCGGCTTTTGGCGAATCCCGAATCCCGAATCCCGAATCCCGGCCCTAAAACCCCATCCCGTAAGGATCGGCCATCGCCTCGTCGCTGTTGCCGCCTTCGGCGAGGCGGATCTTCAGCGCCAGGCCGTCGCGCGAATCGGACTTGTTGAGCGCCTCTTCCAGTTCCACGCGGCCTTCCTTGTACAGCTTGTACAACGACTGGTCGAAGGTCTGCATGCCTTCCTGCAGGCTGCGGTCCATCGCTTCCTTGATCTCGTGGATCTGGCCGCGGCGGATCATGTCGCGGATCAACGGGGTGTTCAGCAGTACCTCGGTGGCCGGGATGCGGCGGCCGTCCTTGCCGATCACCAGGCGCTGGCTGATCACCGCGCGCAGGTTCAGCGCCAGGTTCATCAGCACGTTCTTGTGCGCCGATTCGGGGAAGAAGTTGAGGATGCGCTCCAGCGTCTGGTCGGCGTTGTTGGAGTGCAGCGTGGCCAGGCACAGGTGGCCGGTCTCGGAGAAGGCGATCGCCGCCTCCATGGTGTCGGTGTCGCGGATCTCGCCGATCATGATCACGTCCGGCGCCTCGCGCATCGCGTTCTTCAGCGCCTCGTGGTAGCTGTGGGTGTCCAGGCCCACCTCGCGCTGGTTGACGATCGACTTCTTGTGCCGGTGCAGGTATTCGATCGGGTCCTCGATGGTGAGGATGTGGCCGGGCGAATGGGAGTTGCGCTGGTCGAGCATTGCCGCCAGCGTGGTCGACTTGCCCGAGCCGGTGGCGCCGACCACCAGGATCAGCCCGCGCGGCTCCATGATCAGGTCGCGGAAGATGCTGGGCAGCTGCAGCTGTTCGATGCTGGGGATCTCGCTCTTGATCGCGCGGATCACCATGCCCACTTCGCCGCGCTGCTTGAACACGTTGATGCGGAAGCGGCCGGCTTCCTTCACCGCCAACGCCATGTTCAGCTCCAGGTCGCGCTCGAACTGCGGCACCTGGCCTTCGTCCATCAGCGAATACGCGATCTTCTTGACCATGCCGCCGGGGAGCCCGGTATTGCCCAGCGGATACAGCCTGCCCTCGACCTTGATATTCACCGGAGCGCCGGTGGACAGGAACATGTCCGACGCACCCTTGTCTACCATAAGCTTGAGGAAGTAGCCGATGTCCACGAATGACCCCTGGTCTGGCAAGTTGCGCGTTGCAATGATGGATTATGCCCGCCCACAATACGCTGCGACACACCATGAGGAATGTGATGTACATCTTTTCCCCGCTGGCCGGATCTCCGCGCCGCACCTGCATCGCCCTGGCAGCCCTGGTGCTGGGCCTGGCGCTGACCGGCTGCGCCTCGGTGCCGCCGCCGAATGACTCGATGAACCAGGCCCAGAACCAGCTGCAGATGGCCCGCGACGCGGGCGCGGCGGATTACGCGCCGGTTGACCTGGGCTTTGCGCAGGACAAGTTCCAGTTGGCGCAGGCCGCCATGGCCGAGCGCAAGTACGCCAATGCGGCGAGCCTGGCCGAGGAGTCGCGGGCCGACGCCGAACTGGCCCAGGCCAAGGCCAGGCTGGGCGCGGCGCGGGTGCAGATCCAGAGCAAGCTGCGCGAGAACACCCGCCTGCGCCAGCAGGGCGAACACGATGCCGCGGCGGCCACCCAGGCAGCGCAACCGGCGCCGCCGTCCAGCGCACCGCCCACCGAGGAGATGCCGGCACCTTCCTCGTCGGTGTTGTCCGCGCCGCCGGCCGACGGTTTCCAGACCGTGCCCGACGTGCAGCAACCCGCCGCAAACTCCCAGGGAGGCCAGCCATGAAGCGTTCCGCCGCTACCCTGGTCGCGGTTGCGCTGGCGCTGGCGCTGGCCGTGCTCGGCCCGGCGCACGCCCGCCAGGACGACATCGACATCAGCCGCCTGACCGGCAGCCTCAACCAGCTCGCCAACGATCCAGGCATGGGCAACTACGCGCAGGCTGAGCAGGCGCGTGCCCGCGACGCGATCAACCGGCTCGCCCAGGCCAGCTCGCGCGAGCGGCCGCATGCGTTGTACCTGGCCGAACGGCGGGTCGATCTGGCCAAGACCGCCGCGCAGCTGCAGGACGCCCAGATCAAGCTGACCCAGCTCGACCGCGAACGCGACCAGATCCTGCTGGACAACAGCCGGCGCGAACTGGAACGCCAGCGCCTGCAGTACCAGCTGGCGCAGGAAGAGGCCGCCCGGCTGCAGGCGCAGGGGCAGGAATACTCGCAGGCGGCCGAGCAGGCGCGGGCCGAGGCCGAGCGGGCGAAGAAGCTGGCGGCGGCGCAGAGCAAGGTGGCCAGGGCTGCCAAACGTCAGGCCGAGCTGGCCGCCGAGGCGGCCAAGGCGATGCGCTCGCAGATGGAAGACACCGACAAGCCCGCCGAGACAGGTACGTCGAAACAGCATCCCTGAGGCCCTCCCGGCAAGGCGCATCCGCGCCCTGCCGCGGCCTTGGACGAGGGGCGCCCAGGCTTTGGCTGACCAATGGTAAAATGCTGTTTTGACAGCTTTTTCACCTGTGCTTCGTGGTTTCGCTATACGCTGTCGCCGGCCCTTGCGACCCCCAGTGTGGCGGAGTAGGGTCAGAGTCCCATGAGGCATCCAGGCCTTGTGGGCTACTGACCCGAACCATGCGCTTATCCCCCGTTTCCATGCTTCCCCTGCGTCCCGGTCATCCGGCGTGGGCGGCGGGGTGCGTGCGTGTGTTCAACGTCTGCGGATGCTTCCTGTCGTATCCGCATGTCAACTCGTGAGGAGGTCGGATCATGTTTGAAAACCAGCAGCGCGACGATGTCGAGGCATTGATGAAGGCCGACGCCGAATTCCGGCGCCTGTACCAGCATCACCGCGAACTCGACAGCAAGGTGCACGACGCCGACATCGGCGTATTGCCCATCGATGATGTCACCCTCGCCAGCATGAAGAAGGAGAAACTGCTGGCCAAGGCGCGACTCGAGCGCATGTGGACGGATCGAGTGCACCTTATCCACTGACCCGCTGCTTCACATGCCAATGCGGCCCCGGGCTTTTCCCTGCATGTCGGGAAAGGTGCCGGGGCCGCCGCGTTTGCGCCGTGTGCCCATGGCAAGCGGTTATCATGGCGATCCCGCAGCGGCGGCGTCTTCCGCGGCTGCCCCAGCGACGGAGTCCCCATGACGGTCCACCAGAGTGTCCTCGAACTGATCGGACATACCCCGATGGTGCGCGCGCAGCGCCTGGACACCGGGCCGTGCGCGCTGTTCCTCAAGCTGGAGAGCGCCAACCCCGGCGGCTCGATCAAGGACCGCATCGGCCTGTCGATGATCGAAGGTGCCGAGCAGGATGGCCGCATCCGCCCCGGCGACATCCTGGTCGAGGGCACCGCTGGCAACACCGGCCTGGGGCTGGCGCTGGTCGCGCAGCAGAAGGGCTACCGGCTGATCCTGGTGGTGCCGGACAAGATGAGCCGCGAGAAGATCTTCAACCTCAAGGCGATGGGCGCCGAGGTGGTGCTCACTCGTTCGGACGTGGCCAAGGGCCACCCCGAGTACTACCAGGACATGGCCGAGCGGATCGCCCGCGAAACGCCCGGCGCGTACTTCATCAACCAGTTCGGCAACCCCGACAACCCGGCCGCGCACACCGCCACCACCGGGCCGGAAATCCTCGAGCAGATGGACGGCAAGGTCGACGCGGTGGTGGTCGGCTGCGGCTCGTCCGGCACGCTCAGCGGCCTGTCGAAGTTCTTCGCCGAGCACTCGCCGCAGACCGAACTGGTCCTCGCCGATCCGGTCGGCTCGATCCTGGCCCAGTACATCAACCAAGGCACGCTCTCGACCAAGTCCGCCAGCTGGATGGTGGAGGGCATCGGCGAGGATTTTCTGCCCTCGATCAGCGACTTCACCCGGGTGAAGAAGGCCTACGCGATCCCCGACAAGGAAAGCTTCCTCACCGCGCGCGAACTGCTGTCAAAGGAAGGCGTGCTGGGCGGCTCGTCCACCGGCACCCTGGTGGCCGCGGCGCTGCGCTACTGCCGCGAGCAGACCAGCCCGAAGCGGGTGGTGACCCTGGTCTGCGACACCGGCAACAAGTACCTGTCCAAGCTGTACAACGACTACTGGATGCTCGACAACGGCTTCATCGAGCGCGAGCAGCACGGCGACCTGCGCGACCTGCTGCTGCGCCCGTTCGCCCAGCGCGACACCGTGGTGGTCGGCCCGAACGAGCTGCTGATCACTGCCTACAACCGCATGAAGCTGTATGACGTGTCGCAGCTGCCGGTGATGGACGGCCGCAAGCTGGTCGGCATCGTCGACGAGTCCGACGTGCTGATGCACGTGCACGCCGACGAGACGCGCTTCCGCGACCCGGTGTCGACCGCGATGATGACCAACCTGCAGAAGCTCGACGTGCGCTCGCCGGTCGAATCGCTGCTGCCGGTGTTCGAGCGCGGCCACGTGGCGATCGTGGTCGACGGCGACGATTTCCTCGGCCTGATCACCCGCATCGACCTGCTGAACTGGCTGCGCCGCAAGGTGGACTGAGAGGTTGTGATTTTTTCAACCTCTCGGGCCGGCCACGGCGATGGCATGGCGAGGGCATGGCGAGGGCATGGATGCCCGAGTTGAGGCAACGCAGGAGCAGTTGCCCGATGCCCGAGTTGAGGCAACGCAGGGAGCGGTTGCCCGATGGCCAGACATGAAACAGTCACGCCAGTGACTATTTCATGTGAGCGGGTCCGGGCGTGTACCGGACTCGCGACTGAAGAAAACCACAGGATGTAGTTTTCTTCACAAACTCTGAGCGCGGCGCCCGAAAGCCTGGCGCAATGCGGGCCGGCCAAGATGCCGGCGCCAACGCGGTCACCGGCCGCGAATCGAACAAGGAGCCCCCACTCATGTGCGGAATTGTTGCTGCCGTGGCCCAGCGTGACGTCGCTCCGCTGCTGATTGCCGGCCTGAAGGCGCTCGAATACCGCGGCTACGACTCCTCCGGCGTGGCCGTGCTGGACGGCGGCGCGATCCATCGCGTGCGCGCCAAGGGCAAGGTACGCGAGATGGAGGCGCTGTACCTAGCCGACCCGCTGCCCGGCGGCACCGGCATCGCGCACACCCGCTGGGCCACCCACGGCGTGCCGAACGAGGCCAACGCACACCCGCACATCGCCGGGCGGGTGTCGATCGTGCACAACGGCATCATCGAGAACCACGCCCGCCTGCGCGCCGAGCTGGAGGCCGCCGGCCATGTGTTCACCTCCGACACCGACACCGAGGTGATGGCCGCGCTGATCGACCGCCACCTCGACCAGGGCCTGAGCCTGCGCGAGGCGGTGCTGGCCACCGTGCGCGAGCTGGAAGGCGCCTACGCCATCGCCGTGCTCAGCCGCGACGAGCCCGGCCGCGTGGTCGGCGCCCGCCGCGGCGCGCCGCTCTTGGTCGGCGTGGGCATCGGCGAGAACTTCCTCGGCTCCGACGCGCAGGCGTTGGTCCAGGTCACCCACAAAATGCTCTACCTGGACGAGGGCGACGTGGTGGAGATCACCCGCGACAGCGTGCAGGTGTTCGGCCTGGACGGCGCGCCGGTGGAGCGCGCGGTGCACGAGAGCGAGCTGTCCACCGACGCGGTGGAGCGCGGCGAGTACCGCCACTACATGCAGAAGGAGATCTTCGAGCAGCCGCAGGCGGTGGCCAACACGCTGGAGGCGCGGCTGGGCCCGCACGGCGTGCTGCCGAACATCTTCGGCATCGACAGCGACGCGCTGCTGCAGGCCACCCGCGGCCTGCACATCGTCGCCTGCGGCACCAGCTACCACGCCGGCCTGGTCGCCAAGTACTGGATCGAGGAGTACGCGCGGCTGCCGGTCAGCGTCGAGGTGGCCAGCGAATACCGCTACCGCGAGACGGTGGTGCCGGAGGGCACGCTGTTCGTGGCGATCTCGCAATCCGGCGAAACCGCCGACACCCTGGCGGCGATGCGCGAATCGCGCCGGCGTGGCTACCTCGGCACGCTGGCGATCTGCAACGTGCCCGAATCCTCGGCGGTGCGCGAGGCCGACCTCAAGCTGATGACCCGCGCCGGCCCCGAGATCGGCGTGGCCTCGACCAAGGCCTTCACCACCCAGCTGGCCGGCCTCGCCCTGCTGACGCTGGAGCTGGCCCGCCGCCACGGCCTCGATGCCGACCGCTACGCCGCGCTGTGCGCCGAGCTGCAGCACCTGCCGCGGGCGATCGAGGAAACGCTGCAGATGGAGCCGGCGATCATTGCCCTGGCCGGCGAGTTCATCCACCGCCAGCATGCGCTGTTCCTCGGCCGCGGCGTGCAGTACCCGGTGGCAATGGAAGGCGCGTTGAAGCTCAAGGAGATCTCCTACATCCACGCCGAGGCCTATGCCGCCGGCGAGCTCAAGCATGGCCCGCTGGCGCTGGTCGACGAGCACATGCCGGTGATCGCGGTGGCGCCGAACGGCCCGCTGCTGGACAAGCTGAAATCCAACCTGCAGGAAGTGCGCGCCCGCGGCGGCCAGCTGATCGTGTTCGCCGACGGCGCCGCCGGCATGGACGACATGGCCGGCACCGGCCGCATGCTGCGCGTGGCCTCCGGCGGCAACTTCATCGCCCCGGCCGTGTTCACCATCCCGCTGCAGCTGCTCGCCTACCACGTCGCCGTGCTGCGCGGCACCGACGTCGACCAGCCGCGCAACCTGGCGAAATCCGTGACGGTCGAGTAACTGCCGGGTCGTAGGAGCCCGCTGTGGTGCGACCGAATAGAAAATCAAACTGAGGAATAGAGGTTCCAACAGGAGGGTCGACGGGGCGGCCATCGGCACAAAAGAGATTCCAACGGCATGCCTGGCAAGTCGACGCACTGGCGCATGCTGAACTGCGCTGCCGTAGCAGATGGCCTCGGAGCACGACTTGATTGTAACAACAATTGTAGTTACAATTGGCGCATAACTGCGTACCACCCTATGACCCTGAGTTTTGAATGGGACGATGAAAAAGCCACTTCCAACCTGACCAAGCACGGCGTGCCGTTCACGCTGGCCGCCCGCGTTTTCTACGACCACGAACGCCTTGACCGCTACGACGGCCGCGAGGACTACGGCGAGGATCGTTTCCTCACCATCGGTCTCGTCGGCGACGTGGAGTTGGTCGTCACATACACCGTGCGAGGCGACGCCATCCGCCTCATTTCCGCCCGAAAGGCCGAACGCCATGAGCAACGCGACTACTGGAAAAACCGTTAGGTTCACCCTCGACCCGAACACGCCGTTGAGCGCGGACGACAAGGCGGCACTCGCTCGCCTGGCCGTCATGTCCGACAGCGAAATCGACTTCAGTGACATTCCGCGCAGTCCGGCTGACGCTGAGTGGACGCGTCCTGGTGTTGCTCTTTCGGCCGAGAACAAACGCCAGGTCACGCTTCGCCTGGATGCTGATGTCCTGGACTACTTTCGGCACGCCGGCTCGCGGTACCAAACCCGCATCAACCAAGTGCTACGCGCCTACATGCAGGCGCACCTCGGCAAGCGATGACCGATGAGCAGACCCACAACCAGATGGTTAGGTGCCAAGTGAGCGCTTTTGGGCGAATCTCGGCCCTCCCCCAGTTGGAAGCTCTATTGGTTTACGTTCAATGTTTGCCCAGTGCTCGCGGCGTGTTTTGGCGACTACTTCGTAGCACGAAGCGCTGCTTGAACAGGTTCAGGCCGCAAGGGTGCTGGATCTGCATTGGAAGTTCTATTCGACCGCACCACAGCTGGCGGGTGAGACCGAATAGAGGTTCCAATTGGGCAATAGAAGTTCCAACTACAGGTCGGCCACGGCCTGGCTCTGCTGAGACAAAAGGCCGGAAACGACTGCATTGACCGCTGCCAGTTAGTGTTTCTGATGTGCCGGCCGACCTTGCCGTGGAGGCGAATGTCGGCCTTGTTGCAATCTTTCGAAGTGCGCGGCGCCGGCAGCGAGGCTCCAAGACGGCATGATTTCTACAGAAGACCTTTCGCCTTCAGCTCCGCCTCGAACGTCGCGAGGGCCATCACCAGCGTGAGCGGCTTGTCGGCCAGTGCCACGGCGCCATAGCTGGCGTACCACGCGGCAGCCCTCTCGTTCTTCGCATCGATCATGAGCAAGACCCCCCCCACAACGTCGGCGGCGCGCAAGCAGCGCCGTGCGGCCATCGCGAGGAGCTGACCGCCGAGACCACCGCCTTGCAGCCGTGTGTCCGTCGCGATACGCGCGAGCCTGAAACCCGGCACGTCGTGATGCGCCAAGCCCTTGCGCACCTGCTCGGGCGTATCCGCGTAAGCGAGCGCCCCAGGCGCCAAGCTGTAAAAGCCGAGAACCGTCTTGCTGTCCGCGTCGTCGATGGCGACAAAGGTTTTCGCGCCGCCGGCCTCGTGGCTCTGACGCGCGTACTTGTGAAGGAACTCGTTCATCGCGGAATCGCCGCAGTCGAACAACTTGCAATCATGCTTCTTGGAGATCGGTTCCTCGTGCCAGGCGGGGACGCTCATCCCTGCTTGGGCAGCGCCGCGATAGCCTTGCGCAGCTTGGCGTTCGGCACCGGCGGGTTTTCGAGCATCCTCAGCACCGCAACACTGTCCCTTTCCGACAGGACAATGCGCTCGGCCTCCGCAATCACCGTCTTGGCTTCGCGCAAGGCCGGTTGCAGCACGAAATCCGTCAGATCCGTGTGTCGCAGCGCAGCCGCCCGCACGAGCGTGGCCTTCTGCTCGGGCGAAACCCGCAGATTCATCCGCTTGTTGTCATCGACAGCGACTCGGGGCATGGCTCTTTACTCCTATGTACTCATTAAAAGAGTACATCTGAAATGCCTTTATATCAATCCGTGAGTATTCAATCCGTACAGCTATCGAGCGCCGACAAGGGCAGCAGCGCCGACAGCGAGGTCGCCATCAGGCTTCGCACTCGGGGTGCGGTTGGAACCTCTATTCGGTCTCACCAATGCCGTGTGGCGGGATCGAAAAGAGGTTCCAATCGGGGTCGTGCAGCTGCGCAGCTCAGTCAACGGAACCGGCAAAAAATCTACCGAACAGGTTCCAACAAGCTCGGCGTCAGCAAAAGTGGCGGTCTGCTAGAAGAAAACAGCCGGGCTGATGCCGAAGCGAGCTGACAGGTTTCGGATGTGGCCTACAGTCAGGCTGCGCTTGCCAGCCAGAATCTCGGAAACCACGCTCTGGCGACCGATCTCCGGCAACTGGTTCTGGTTGAGGTCGTGCTGCTCCATCAGAAACCGAAGAATCTGCACGCCATTCACTTCCGGCATGGGGAAGTGCCGCTGATCGTAGGCGTAGATGAGATCGCTGATAGTCATGAACAGCGAATGGCTTGGGTGCTCTTCATCCATAGCACCCATCTCAAGCAGCTCATCGGCCACACGGGTGGCTTCCTCGTAATCCCGCTCGTTGGCGATATGGCCGATATGGGCGACCCCCCGGAAGTTATCCCAGGCGTTCGTAATGGGGGCGATGGCGAGTTGTGCGTTCATTTCCATTTGCCCTTGTCGTACAAGGCGTGTGTCAGGACGTGTTTGATGTAGCAGATCTGCTGGATGAAACTGATACCGGTGATGATGCGGTAGTGGTCACCCTGAACGTCGAAGATGTACTTGTCACCGTAAATATCGAGTGCGCGGAAGGTCTTTCTTAGCTCGTTGAAGCCTTGGAAGTCATTGCTCTCAATAAGTTTTCGCCAAGTCTGTAGGGGGTCGTCTGCATCCGGGTGTTCCCGGGCAAACTCGACCAGGCGTCTGTTGGTGATGACCCGCATCTTGTACGTCCTTGTGCTTGTCGGGCTATTTTATCGCAATTTGCGATGATGTCAATCGCAAATTGCAATGCCCGACCAGGTTTCTACGGTTGTCTTGGTATCTGCTGACAAGCCTGATCCTCCCAGTTGGGAACCTCGAATAACCGCTTTTTGCACGTCATTCCTGCGAAAGCAGGAATCCAGCGTCTTGACCCTCAATAACTTTAGAGTCGCTGGATCCCAGCTTTCGCCGGGATGACCGCGGTTTTTCGAGGCCCCATTGGGGCCAGATAGGGGCGCGCCGCAGCGACCGTGGAGTAGAGCGAGAAATGAGGGAGAGGAGTGAGAAACGAGAGAAGGCGGCGAAGCCTTCTCTCGTTTCTCACTCCTCTCCACTCACCCCTCGCTCAGGCGCGTCCGTAGACGTCGTCGTAGCGCACGATGTCGTCTTCGCCGAGGTAGCTGCCGGATTGCACCTCGATCAGCTCCAGCGCCACCTTGCCGGGGTTGCGCAGGCGGTGCCTGCTGCCCAGCGGGATGTAGGTGCTCTGGTTCTCGCCGAGCAGGAACACCTTGTCGTCGCAGGTGACCTCGGCGGTGCCGGAGACCACGACCCAGTGTTCGGCGCGGTGGTGGTGTTTCTGCAGGCTCAGGCTGGCGCCGGGTTTGACCACGATGCGCTTGACCTGGAACCGCTGGCCTTCCTCCAGCGAGTCGTAGCTGCCCCACGGCCGGTACACCACGCGGTGCAGCGAGTGTTCGCTGCGGCCGGCAGCCTTCAGCTGCTCGACGATCTTCTTCACGTCCTGCGCGGCGTCGCGGTGCGCCACCAGGGTGGCATCCGGCGTGGTCACCACGATCAGGTCGTCCACGCCGACGGTGGCGAGCAGGTGGCGATCGTGCGAGCGCAGCAGCGAGTCGCGCGTGTCCACCGCCAGGGTGTCGCCTTCGCGCAGGTTGCCCTCGGCGTCCTTGTCGCCAGTCAGCCACAACGCCGACCACGAGCCGATATCGCTCCACGCGCAGCTCACCGGGATCACCGCGGCACGCTGGGTTTTTTCCATCACTGCGTAGTCGATCGACTTGTCCGGCACCAGCGCGAACGCGTCATGGTCGATGCGCACGAAGTCGAGGTCGGTCGAGGCTTTCGCGTGCGCCTCGCGCACCGCGGCCAGCATCGCCGGCGCATGCGCGGCAAGCTCTTCCAGGTAGCGCGCGGCCTTGAACAGGAACATGCCGGAGTTCCAGTCGTAGCCGCCATCGGCGAGGTACGACCCGGCGGTGGCAAGGTCGGGTTTCTCGACGAACTGCTCCACGCGGTAGCCATGGTTACCGATCGCCTCGGCGCGACGGATGTAGCCGAACCCGGTCTCGGGACGGTCGGGGCGGATGCCGAAGGTAACCAGCCAGCCCTGCGCGGCCAACGGCAGCGCCTTGGCCACGCCCTCGACGAAGGCGGCGGTGTCGCCGATCAGGTGGTCGGCCGGCAGCACCAGCAGCATGGCGTCGGCGTCGCACTGCAAGGCCTCAAGCGCGCCCAGCGCGATTGCCGGCGCGGTGTTGCGGGCCAGCGGCTCGAGCACGATGGTGGCGCCCTCGATCCCTACCTCCAGCAGTTGGTCGGCGGCGAGGAAGCGGTGGTCCCCGCTGGCGACCACGATCGGCGCGGCGACGCCCGGCAACTGCCGGGTGCGTGCGATGGTTTGCTGGAACAGCGTACTCTTGCCGGCCAGTTCCAGGAACTGCTTGGGCAGGTTCTTGCGCGACACCGGCCACAGTCGGGTGCCGCTGCCGCCGCTGAGGATGAGGGGGATCAACATAACTGGTCCTTTTCAGTGGTTTGTCATGACCAGCCTGCGCATCACATCATGCAGGCCGTGCTGCCAGTCAGGCAGCGTGAAGTTGAAATGTCGTTGGAAGCCGGCATTATCCAGTAATGACCAGGCCGGGCGCACGGCCTGCGTGGGGAATTCGGCGCTGGCGATCGCGACCACGCGGGGTGAGCGCGCCAGCAGGTCCAGCGCCACGGCTTCGTCGAAGATCGCGCTGGCGAAGCCGTGCCAAGTCGTCGCGCCGCTGGCGACCAGGTGATGCGTGCCAACCAGTGCGAGACGCTGCACGCTATCCGACTGCAGCCAGCGGTCGAGTGCGGCTAGCGTGCCGTGCACGATCAGCATCGTATCGGTGGGCGCACCGTGCTGGTCGGCCACCACGCGCAGCTCGTCGCGTTCGGCACCCAGGCGCAGCATGGTGCGCAGGAAGTTGTGGCCGTGCGCGGCGTAGACCCAGGCAGTGCGGAAGGTCAGATGGTCAGCGCCGCTGTTGCGCAATGCCTGCTCGCCGGCCAGCTTGCTGCGGCCGTAGGCTCCGAGCGGATTCGTCGGCACGTCGACGGCGTACGGCTGCGCCTGCCTGCCGTCGAACACGTAGTCGGTGGAGTAGTGGATCACCAGCGCGCCGTGCGCCGCGGCCCATTGGCCCAGCACGCCGACCGCCTCGCCGTTGATGCGGGTAGCCAGCGCCTCTTCCTGCTCGGCACGGTCGACCGCGGTGTATGCGGCGGCATTGACGATCACGTCCGGCCGCAGGCGGTCGAGCAGGGCGGGCAGCGATTCGGGAGTCGACAGGTCGGCCGCCTCGCCGGGACCACCGGCCGCCAGCACGCCGTCACGGCTGGCCGCGATCAATTCGCCGCGTGCAGCCAAACCGCCCTGGTCACAGAACGTACGGCCAAGCTGGCCGTTGGCGCCGAGCAGGAGGATCTTCATGGGCGCCTCGAACAAGCATCGTCATTCCCACGGAAGCGGGACAAATGCGAGCTGTGCCAGCATGGAGCCGCCGAAGGCTGGCCCCGAAGGGGCGAGCGCAGCGAGTCTTCCGGCGTCCTTGCAAGGGCACGCGGTGAAGTCACTGGATTCCCGCTTTCGCGGGAATGACGAGAAAAAACGGCCCGACGCGGCTTGCTCATGCGGCGTACGTCGGCAACCGCTCGGGTGGCACGTCCTGGAGCAGCGGCGTCTTGCCGTCCTTGTCCGACAGCAGTGGCGCGCTGATCGGCCAGTCGATGCCCAGCGCGGCATCGTTCCAGCGAATGCCGGCGTCGGCCTTCGGGTCGTACAGCGCGGTGCACTGGTAGGTGAAGGTGGCGAATTCCGACAGCACGCAGAAGCCGTGCGCGAAACCTTCCGGCACCCAGAAGTGGCGGTGGTTGTCGGCGGTCAACATCACGCCCACCGATTGTCCGAAGGTGGGCGAGCCGCGACGAATGTCCACCGCCACGTCGAACACCTCGCCTTCCAGCACGCTGACCAGCTTGCCCTGCGGATTCGGCCACTGGTAGTGCAGGCCGCGCAGCACGCCGCGCGCGGAGCGCGAGACGTTGGATTGCACGAAATCGACGTCGATGCAGGCCTCGATCCATTTGGCCTTGTTGTAACTCTCATAGAAGAAACCGCGGGCGTCGCCGAACACCTGCGGTTCGAGGATCAACGCGCCCGGCACCCCGGTTTCGATCACTTTCATCGTACGCGGCCTTGCTGGGTCAGTTGCTGCAGGTACTGCCCATAACCGGTCTTGGCCAGCGGTGCTGCCAGCGTCAGCAACTGCTCGGCCTCGATCCAGCCGTTGAGATAGGCAATCTCCTCCGGGCAGCACACCTTGAGGCCCTGCCGGTTCTCGATCGTCTGGATGTAGTTGCCCGCTTCCATCAGCGACTCGTGGGTGCCGGTGTCGAGCCAGGCAAAGCCGCGGCCGAGCTGCTCCAGGTGCAGCGAGCCGTCGTCGAGATAGCAGCGGTTGAGGTCAGTGATTTCCAGCTCGCCGCGCGGCGAGGGCTTCAGCGAGGTGGCGTAGTCGCATACGCGGCCGTCGTAGAAGTACAGACCGGTGACGGCGTAGTGCGACTTCGGCTGCGCGGGCTTCTCCTCCAGGCCGACCACCTTGCCGGCGGCGTCGAACTCGGCCACGCCATAGCGTTCCGGGTCCTTCACCCAGTAACCGAATACGGTCGCGCCATGTTCGCGCGCGGCGGCGCGCTTGAGCCGCTCGGTGAAGCCGTGGCCGTAGAAGATGTTGTCGCCAAGCACCAGGCAGCTCGGCTGGCCGTCGACGAAATCGCGGCCGATGGTGAACGCCTGCGCCAGCCCGTCGGGCGACGGCTGCACCGCGTAGCGGATGGCTATGCCCCATTGCGAGCCGTCGCCGAGCAGGCGCTGGAACATCTCTTGCTCATGCGGGGTGTTGATCACCAGCACTTCGCGAATGCCAGCCAGCATCAGCGTGGCCAGCGGGTAGTAGATCATCGGCTTGTCGTACACCGGCAGCAGCTGCTTGCTGATCGCGCGGGTGATCGGGTGCAGCCGGGTGCCGGAACCGCCGGCGAGGATGATGCCCTTCGTGCTCATGCGCCCAGCCTCTCCATGCGGTAGCTGCCGTCGAGCACGCGCTGCACCCACGGCTGGTGGTCGAGATACCAGTCCACCGTGGCGGCGATGCCGCTCTCGAAGGTCTGCGAGGGTTTCCAGCCAAGGTCGCGCTGCAGCTTGCTGGAGTCGATCGCGTAGCGGCGGTCGTGGCCGGGGCGATCCTTCACGTAGGTGATCAGCGATTCGCGCGCGCGGCCGTCGGCCAGCGGTCGACGCTCATCGAGCAGGGCGCAGATGGTCTTCACCACGGCGATGTTCTCGCGCTCGGCATTGCCACCCACGTTGTAGGTTTCGCCGACGCGGCCGGCATCCAGTACGCGGCGAATCGCGCTGCAATGGTCGCCTACGAACAGCCAGTCGCGGATGTTCCTGCCGTCGCCATACACCGGCAGCGATTCGCCAGCCAGCGCCTTGGCGATCACCAGCGGGATGAGTTTCTCCGGGAACTGGTACGGCCCGTAGTTGTTCGAGCAGTTGGTGGTCAGCACCGGCAGGCCGTAGGTGTGGTGGAACGCGCGCACCAGGTGGTCGGAGGCGGCTTTCGACGCGGAGTACGGCGAGTTCGGCGCGTACGGCGTGGTCTCGGTGAACTTGCCCTCGGCACCGAGTGAGCCGTACACCTCGTCGGTGGACACGTGCAGGAAGCGGAACGCCTCGCGGGCAGCGCCTTCAAGACTGCGCCAGTAGTCGCAGGCGCCTTCCAGCAGGCCCAGCGTGCCTACCACGTTGGTCTGCACGAACTCGGCCGGGCCGTCGATCGAACGATCGACGTGCGACTCGGCGGCGAAATTGACGATCGCCGTGGGCTGGTGTTCGGCCAGCAGCGCGGCCACCAGCGCACGGTCGTCGATGTCGCCGTGCACGAACACATGCCGTTCATTGCCCTGTAGCGACGCTAGCGTGTCCGGATTGCCGGCGTAGGTGAGCTTGTCAAGATTGACCACGCGCAGGCTGTCGGCTACCGCCTGCAACACGAAATTGGCACCGATGAAGCCAGCGCCGCCAGTGACCAGCAGAGTCTTGCTCCTTGTGGATGATTCGTTCATCAAGTTGTCCTAAAGTTTCAGCTGAGCGGGTCTGCAAGGTGGCTCGAACGCCGAGTGGGCAGCAAATGATGCCGGTTCCGGACGCGATGACCAAGCACAGGCCACGTCCACGGAGGCTTCGGGGCGAAGAAGATGCTGAAAAGCCGACAGTTTGCTCACTTTGAGATGAACGTCATCTTCATCCGCCTACCCGGTAGTTGCCGCTTAACGGCTAGAATTACCGGCTCGATCCTCATCCAGGTAGCCCGTCCGGCGGGTTGGGAGAAACAGAGCGATGAAAAGCGGCAAGCAACGCAGTGAACAGGGAATGGGCACCCGTGCGATCCATGCCGGCCAGCATCCGGACCCCAGCACCGGCGCCATCATGACGCCGATCTATGCCACCTCGACCTATGTGCAGGAGAGCCCGGGCAAGCACAAGGGTTACGAGTATTCGCGCACGCAAAATCCTACGCGGATGGCCTACGAGCGCTGCGTGGCGGATCTGGAAGGCGGCGTGGCCGGCTTCGCATTCGCCTCCGGCCTGGCCGCGGCATCGACCGTGCTGGATCTGCTCGACTCGGGCAGTCACGTGATCGCGATGGACGACCTCTACGGCGGCACCTACCGTCTGTTCGAGAAAGTGCGTCGCCGCTCGGCTGGACTGGACTTCAGCTTCATCGACCTCAACGACATCGGCGCGATGAAGGCAGCTTTGAAGCCGAACACGCGGATGATCTGGGCGGAGACGCCGACCAATCCGACGCTCAAACTGGTCGACCTGGTCAAGGTCGCGGCATTCGCGAAAAAACACGGCCTGATCCTGGTGGTCGACAACACATTCTGCTCGCCGATCATCCAGCGTCCGCTGGAATACGGCGCGGACCTGGTGCTGCACTCGGCTACCAAATACCTCAACGGCCACTCCGACATGGTCGGCGGCATCGTAGTCGCCGGTAGCAAGGAGCTGGCCGAACAGATGGGCTTCCTGCAGAACTCGGTGGGTGCTGTCGCCGGTCCATTCGACTCCTTCCTCGCCATGCGCGGCCTGAAGACCCTGCACCTGCGCATGAAGGCGCATTGCGAGAGCGCACTGGAGTTGGCGAAATGGCTGGAGAAGCATCCGGCGGTCGGGCGGGTGATTTATCCGGGTCTCAAGAGCCATCCGCAGCACGCGCTGGCGAAGCGCCAGATGGACGGTTTCGGCGGCATCATCTCGATCGAGGTGAAGGGCGGTCTGAAGAAGGCCCGACGCATGCTCGAACGTTGCGAACTGTTTGCCCTGGCCGAATCACTCGGCGGCGTCGAAAGCCTGATCGAGCATCCGGCGATCATGACCCATGCCTCGGTGCCGGCTGCAAACCGTAAGCGGCTGGGAATTAGTGATGGACTGATTCGTTTGTCGGTGGGTGTAGAGAACCTTGCTGATCTCCGTGCCGAGCTTGCACACGCACTGGTTGGTTGAAATGCGTTCCATCGGTCCCGCGAAACTTTGGTGTATCCCGGAGCGGTTGTGAGAAACGACTCAGCTTATGGTCGTGGGGTGGCATTGCTTCGTCTTGGAGTGTGGATTCGCCAGCAGGGATGGCTTCGAAGAGCCTACAGGCTCTTTCCGGAGCACTTGCGCAATCGCGTGTCGCTGATGCTGGCTACTCCAGCGAGAAAACGTGTGAGCTTCCCGCGTACCCCAGCTTGGGACTGGGTTCCTCCAAAAAGTTCGAAGCGACCGAGCAGTGTCCCGTTGCTCTCGGATTCGGCTTTTGGCAGCAGCACGGGCGTCAACATTTTTGCCTATTTTCGCGGTCAGTTCGGGCTCGGAGAGGGTGCACGTCTTTATACACGTGCACTGATCGATGCAGGTTATCCGGTTGCGTTGTTCGATATTGAGTTGCAACTTCCGCATGGTTTGAATGACAGTAGTCTTGATGATTATCTTGGCTTCGAAACACCGTATGGCATTCATCTGCTATTTGTGAATCCAGATTACTTGGGGGATTCACTTGAAAGAATCGGCAAGGCCAGGCTCTCTAGCGGCTACGTAATTGCATGTTGGTTCTGGGAGCTAGAGGTGATTCCACCTGAGTGGCTCCCTGCGTTGGATATGGTGGATGAGATCATCGTGTCCTCCGCGTTCGTTGAAGCAGCATTTCGGCGATTTACCGATAAACCGATCTTCCGTGTTCCGCTTCCGTTGGGTGATGTGCCCGATAGTGGGCTGACACGTGCGGATTTTGGCCTAAGCTCAAGTACCTTCATTTTTCTGGTCACGTTCGATTTCAATTCCTGGCTCGATCGCAAGAATCCGTTCGCCGCTATCGAAGCATTTATTCGCGCGTTCCCCCGCGAGCGAAATGATGTCCAATTATTGGTCAAATCGAGTAACGGGTACCGGTATCCCGAACCATTTTTTCGTCTGCTTAAAGCGGTCGGTGAGGATCACCGCATCTTGATACGTGACGAAGTGATCGATCGCTATCACGTGCAAGCTATGCAGCGATGCGTTGACGCCTATGTCTCCCTGCATCGGGCAGAGGGCTTTGGGCTTGGCTTGGCGGAAAGTATGCGCCTTGGCAAGCCCGTAGTGGCGACCGGATGGTCGGGAAACATCGATTTCATGAACGAGAGAAATAGCCTGCTCGTCGATTACAAACTGGTTCCCGTTGAAGTCGGGCAATATTCGCACACACAGGGACAGCGATGGGCCGAGCCAAATATCGAACAAGCCGCAACCTACATGCGCCGGTTAGTCGATGAGGCAGGACTTGTGGAGCGGATTGGAGATCGGGCTCAAAAGGATATTCGTGAAAAGCTATCGTCGCAGATTGTAGCGGGCCGCCTCATCGGTCGGCTAACACGCATCCACCGTGCCCGCGACCATATAACGACAAAACCATCATGCCTTCCCGGTTCGCCATGAAGGTCGTGGCCATCCTAGTGTAAGCGATGGAAATGTCCGTAACCAGTGTAAATTTTCCCGAAAATGAATTCCCCAATGAATCCACATTCAATTCATCGTATAAATATACTCGAGCTATTTGGCAGTCTACGGAGAAACCGTCAGCTGATCTTCAAGATGACTCAGCGCGATGTCGTGGGCCGTTACAGTGGGTCCATGCTCGGTTTGGCTTGGTCGTTCTTTAATCCATTACTGATGCTGGTGATCTACACGTTCGTATTTTCCGTTGTGTTCAAATCGCGTTGGAGTACCAGCGCTGGCGAAAGCAAGGCCGATTACGCGATGCTGCTGTTTGTCGGCATGATCGTGCATGGGCTATTTGCAGAGTGCATCAATCGCGCTCCAACGCTGATTCTGGCTAATGTCAATTACGTCAAGAAAGTTATTTTTCCTCTTGAGGTGCTGCCATGGGTTGCTCTGGGTTCAGCGCTCTTTCACGCCGTAATCAGCCTGGTAGTTTTGCTGTTGTTGCAATTGTTGTTTAATCACAACATGCCATGGACGGTCGTGCTGTTTCCGTTGGTGTTGCTGCCACTGCTCCTCTCGGCAATGGGCTTTGCATGGTTTCTCGCCTCATTGGGCGTCTATGTCCGGGATATAGGTCAGGTCACTGGCATATTCACCACGGCCCTGCTGTTCTTGTCGTGTGTGTTCTATCCCCTTTCCTCATTGCCTGAGAAATATAAATACTTGATGAAACTCAATCCCCTTGCATACATCATCGAACAAAGTCGCAACACACTTATTTTTGGGCGAGTCCCGGATTTTGGTCAGTGGGCGATTTACCTGACCATCAGCATCATTGTTGCATGGCTTGGCTTTGTTTGGTTTCAGCGCACGCGCCGGGGGTTCTCTGATGTTGTTTGACTATCCGCAAAAGATTGCATGCGTGCCAAATCATGGTCTCGTGGGAACCGTGAGATTGAGAGTGTCGGCATGAAACGCACCAACGAGCTGGCCATTGACGTCCGCAACGTCTCCAAGTGCTATCAAATATATTCACGTCCGAGCGACAGGCTCAAGCAGGCTTTGTACCCGCGGGTTCAGCGCACTCTGGGCGGAAAGGGCGGGAACTACTTCCGTGAATTCTGGGCTCTGAATGATGTCTCGTTCAGCGTACGACCTGGCGAATCCGTGGGCATCATCGGACGCAATGGCTCCGGTAAATCCACCTTGCTCCAGTTGATCTGCGGGACGCTTGCCCCAACAGCCGGCACCATCGAGACAAATGGGCGAATCGCGGCGCTACTGGAGCTGGGTTCAGGGTTCAACCCCGAATTCAGTGGCCGCGAAAATGTCTATATGAACGGCGCGGTGCTGGGCCTGAGTAAGGCTGAAATCGTCGAGCGTTACGAGCGTATCGTAGAATTCTCTGAGATCGAGGGGTTCATCGATCAGCCAGTCAAGACGTATTCGAGTGGTATGTACATGCGCTTGGCCTTCGCTGTGCAGGCGCATATCGACGCGTCGATCGTCATCATCGACGAGGCATTGACAGTTGGCGACGTATTCTTCCGCCAGAAATGCTATGCACGCTTGGACCAGTTGCGTGAGGATGGCGCCGCCATTTTGCTGGTCTCACATTCAATGCCGGACATCGAGCAGTACTGCGAGCGAGCGGTACTGCTCGATCAGGGCATGATGCGTTTCATCGGATCGTCTTCCGAGGCGGCGCGGCACTATTACCTGTTGAATCAGCCAAGGCATGTCGGAGTACAGGATGCGATTGCAACTGCGGTCGACCGTGGACTGATTGAAGCCGCTTGTGAGCATGATATTGATCGGCCATCGGCGCAGGCGTTCCTCGATCTGACGGACCGGTCACAGGTTGGCGACGGCCGCGTACGCTGTACTGGCGTAGCGTTGTGCGATTCTGCTGGTCGGCCTAGTGACAGTTTTCGCCAAGGCGACCGCGCGCTGTTTTACACGGAGTATGAGGTGGATGAGGACATCGGGGTGCCGATTTGCGGCGTATTGATCTCCAATGATCGCGGTACCATCGTTCATGGCAAAAATAGCTGGCAGAGTGATATTGATGTTCCGGCCAGCAAGGGGGCTGGCTCACGAATACAATGCTGGCAGGAGATTGCGCTGGATCTCGGTCCGGGTGACTACGTGTTCGAGATCGGGATATCTTCGATCTCGCCGGCCGAATGGAGCCATCGGCGCGTTATTTCCCATGAGCAGATGACGGGAGCGGAAGTTCGCCACTGTCACTTAGTCAATGTCGGTTCATTTTCAGTAGCCTTGGCTATACGCGATAACGTGCCTGTTTTGACCCATCATGGGTTGGCCAACTTGCCGGGCACAATGCGGATCGTCATCACATGAGGGTGGTCGTATCGCCACTTTGCTACGAATTTCGCGTGATCTTATAAAGACCATGAAGTGAACCTTCATGATCAACGGCACCAACGGCTGGCTAGGTTTGCCGGATGCGTCACCAGATCACGTCGCCAACTATTGCTGGAGTGGTGATACTCGTTGCTTCACTCACCGCAAAGCCATCGCTTTTCGCTAACCCCGCGACGATTTGATATTGATATGAATGAAGATCAGTCGACCATATTTCACATTACTCATTGGAAAGCGGGTTCACAATGGGTAAGCAAGATCCTTTCGGAACTTGCGTCGGAGCGCATTGTTCTTGCAGATGAGTGGCAACAGCGCTTCCGGAATGCTGGATTGATACCCGAAGTGCATATTCTGATCCCTCCCAAGTTCAACGGTGGGATCTTTCTGCTGATAGATTGTCTCTGGCACGTGAAAGTGTCTAGTTGGGGCGAGCTGGGTGACACCTTGTATTCCTTTCTCTTGGAAAATCCCAAATTTCCTCTTGCATTTCGCAGCGTCATTGCCGGTTTGCTCGAAATGGAGACCGACTGGCGGTACTGCAGAGGAGCTGTATTCTTGGTCAGAAAGCCTTTGCGAGCCACGACGTGAAGAACTCGAAAATCCCGTCATCTCGAAAACGAAGCAAGCAGGCATCAACGTCGAAGGACTCGATGTCTTCCGGCGGTGAAGTGGCGGAATGTTGGTGCCGCGACAGTCGTTTTGTTGCGTTTGGACCCGACTATCTGGAGTGCCTGAGCTGCGGCACGCTGGTTTCCCAGAAAGGTTTGTCGGGGACTGAATTGCAGGTAATCGACGACGAGCGTGATTACTACGGCAAGCAGTATTGGCTGGATCATCAGCAGCAGGACTTGGACTATCCTGGCTTTGAGGCCCGAACGCGGAGCGATCTGCCCGAGCGCAACCTGCATTGGCTCAGGGCGTTGCTCAAGTATAGGTTGCCTCCATCCCAGGTGATGGAGCTCGGCTGTGCGCACGGCAGTTTTGTTGCCTTGATGCAGCAGGCGGGCTATGTCGCATCTGGTGTCGAGATGAGCCCCTGGGTGGTTGAGTTTGCTCAGAGGACCTTCGGGATCGACGTACGCAGAGGTCCTGTCGAGGTACTCGACATTAGTTCCGGTTCCCTCGACGTGATTGCCATGATGGACGTCATGGAACATTTGCCGGATCCGGTCGCGACGATGAGTCATTGCCTAAGCCTTCTCAAGCCTGATGGCTTGTTGCTGGTGCAGATGCCGAATTTTGAGGAGAGCATGAACTATGAGGAGCTGGTGGCGGCAAAGTCCACGTTCCTTGAGCAATTGAAATCGGATGAACACCTTTACCTGTACAGCAGGCGTTCCACCATCGAGTTCTTCCACCGGCTGGGCGCCGACCATATCCAGTTCGAGCCTGCGATCTTTGCGCATTACGACATGTTCTTTGTTGTCAGTAGAGCCCCTCTGCATGTCAACAGTCCAAAACAGATCGAGTTGTCATTGCAAGCTAGTCCATATGGACGAATTGCGATGACACTGCTGGACATGAAGGAGCGCTACGATCAGACGCCGGGTTTGCTGGCGGAGGTCGCGAGTAATGCTCA
Source organism: Rhodanobacter sp. FW106-PBR-R2A-1-15 (assembly GCF_058789735.1). NCBI lineage: Bacteria > Pseudomonadati > Pseudomonadota > Gammaproteobacteria > Lysobacterales > Rhodanobacteraceae > Rhodanobacter > Rhodanobacter sp. FW106-PBR-R2A-1-15. The sequence continues at coordinate 86,014 of NZ_JBYTEM010000009.1, forward strand.
GCTGCAGCGTGAGTTCTACGAGCGCGCCGACGAGCTGAAGAACAAACATAACTTGGCGGAGGCAAAGCTCGCGGACTTGCAGAGTAATTTTGATGCGGTCGAGATAGACAGAGCTGCGCGTGGCGATGTGATCGAGTCGCAGGGGCGCACCATCTCTGACCTGCAGGCCCAGGTGGATCAGCGGCTGGGTGAGTTG
>NZ_JBYTEM010000009.1:86307-114471 GCF_058789735.1 Rhodanobacter sp. FW106-PBR-R2A-1-15
GGGTCGCACGTGGCGATGTGATCGAGTCGCAGGGGCGCACCATCTCTGACCTGCAGGCCCAGGTGGATCAGGGGCTGGGTGAGTTGAATGCGCTTTACCCACAGCTGGAAGAGTTGCGGAACCTGTCGCAAGCGCGGCTCGCAGAACTGGTCAGCCTGCAGGACAACTTTGCAGCGATGGAGAAAGACAGGGTCGCATGTGGCGATGTGATCGAGTCGCAGGGGCGCACCATCTCTGACCTGCAGGCCCAGGTGGATCAGCGGCTGGGTGAGTTGAATGCGCTTTACCCACAGCTGGACGAGAGTGTGCGTGTGTTGCAAGATGTACGCCGCACGCTCGCTGAGCGTGATGCCCTTGTAGAATCTGCTCAACAACAGCTAGCTTTGCATGAGCGCGCTGCTGAGGCGGCAGCGATCGAGACGCAACGATTGCAGGATGCGCTGGTGAAAAGCGTGTTGGAAGTGGAGAATCTAAGGGATTCACTCGCGGAGCGAGAGCAAAGTTACCAACAGGATGTGGGTCGTCGTGAAGCCGAGATGCAGGCGCTTCGTGGGCGTTGGTGGTGGAAGCTAGGGAAGCTGATCAAGGCACTATGAGTCAGGCACATAACAAATCCGAAGCGAGCGTTCTCGTACTGACTACTGACCTTCCCTATTTCCCGGGAAAGATGGGTGTCGACCATTTCAATCTTCGGCATTTGGCAAAAAAGTATCGGGTCGGTGTGGTCGGTCCGTGTTATGACAGCTTTCCGAAGGACGGCGTTGCCAATCTGGAGTCGTTCCTGAGTGGTTCGTACTTCTGGCCGCGATCTGCGGCGCAGGTTCACCCGTTGTTGCCAGAAGAGCCGCGCGGGCGCCTCCGTTCCTGGGTGAGGCACTTGCCAGCGAGGCTCAGGTTATGGGTGTTTCGACGCTTGCTTGGTATCGAACATCAACCAGCTGATGCATTGGAAAAGCTGGCAATCCTGTCAAATTGCGCGCCGCAGTTATGGCAGGCACTGACCGACCGCAACTGGCAGTCGCTTGTCCTGATTCAGACGAATATCGAGCCTTGGCTGAACTACCTGCCGCCGATGGGTGGCAAGGTCGTGTATTTCCACGATGTTCGTGCCGATTATTTCAATCGGACCATAGCTTCGCCGCATCGCAGCGCCATTTCGCCGGCCGAGGTGCGTGCGATCCACCAACAAGAGCAGCGAATCACGGAGCGGGCTGACGTGGTCGGGTTCGTCTCTGCGCTGGATCACCAGCGCGCCGCGAAACTGTTCCGCATGCGCGCTGAGGGCGGTGTGGCTGCGATCTCGGTTGACACCAGCTATTACACTCCAGCACATACAGATTGGGTCCGTGATTCACGCCCGATCGTGTTGTTCACCGGTCATCTGGCACATCCGCCAAATGTGGACGCGGTGCTGCATTTCCTGAAGGAAATCTGGCCGCTGGTGCTGCAGCACGTGCCAAATGCCGTATTCCAGGCGGTCGGCATGGTGCCGGCGCCTGTATTGGTGGCCGCAATGGCAGATGCGCGGCAATGCGAGCTGCATGCGAACGTGCCTGATATCAGGCCCTACTTCTGGAATGCCAGTACGTATGTCGTACCGATGCGTTACGGTGGTGGCGTACGTCAGAAAATCTTCGAGGCCTGGTCGATGCGTGTGCCTGTCGTATGTACGACGATGGCAGCCGAGGGTACGGGTGCAGAGCACGGCGTGCAATGCTTCCTGGAGGATGCACCTGCTGATTTCGCCGAGCGTGTAGCCGTATTGCTGGATGGTGCAACAACGGTCGCGGCGCCCCTGGTTTCCATGGCCAAGGACTATGTCGAAGCGACCAACTCCATCACCGCCGCAGCGCCTAGCTTTCAACGGCTGGTCGAGATGGCCGTGGCAATCAAGCAGCGTAAACCGTTCAAGCTGTTGTTCGATTTACGCTGGATGGAGCTGGGTCATGCGGGCGGCATCGAGCAGGCAACCTATGAGCTGGTGTCCGCGATTGCCCAGATCGATCGACGCAACGGCTACCGGGTGATGGCTCCGCGTAGTGCCTGCTGTGAATGGAGTTTTCCGGACGAATTTGACATTCGAATGCATTACACGGATCACGCTGAACGCGAGACGGAAGCGATGCGGTCATTGTTGGTCAATGGCCTATCTGAAAGCTTAGGCATGTCGCCGATCCTAAACACCGCGATGCGCAACCTGGCGCAGTATCGTAAGCTTGACTTCGACTTGGTGCATTCGGTTGCGGGATATACGCATCCCGACCTGATGGGGTTTCCCAACATTCTTACCATCAACGATCTGCAGCACATCCACTACCCGGAATTCTTCACCTCGCAGCAATACGAGGAGCGCGAGCGCCTCTATCGCGAGTCCGCCAAGCGCGCCAGTCACATCATATGTATCTCGGAATTCACGCGCCAGGATGTGCATCGCCAGTACGGTATTCCACTGGAAAAGATGAGTACGGTGTGGATCGTGCCGAGCCGCAACGTGTGGCATGCGATTGCTCCTGACCAGCGCACGTCGATGCTGTCCCGAATTGGTCTGACCTCGCCATTTCTTTTTTATCCTGCGCATTGCTGGCCGCACAAGAACCATGCACGGTTGGTTGATGCCTTCAGTCGAGTACTGGACCGATTGCCGCGGGACATCAATCTTGTGATGACTGGGCGCGCGTTCCCGAGCGACCACCCAGCGGCGACAATGATTCGTGAGCGCGGACTCGAGTCGCGCATCTTGCATCTGGGTTACAGGTCACCGCTTGAGATTCGTGCGCTGTTCCAAGGTTGCATGTCGCTGGTGTTTCCATCGCTGTTCGAAGGCTACGGCATGCCTGTTGCCGAGGCGATCATCGCCGGCAAGCCGGTGCTCTGCTCGAATGCCACATCACTTCCCGAAATTGCAGGTGATGCAGCGCTAACGTTCGACCCGGCCGATGTCAACGCAATCGGCGAGGCGATGGTCGAGATCGCCACTCGCTCGGACTTGCGTGACGCACTCAGCAACGCTGCGATTCGTCGGCGCTATCTGTTCGCTGCCCGTCGCAGTGCAATCCAGACCCTGTCCATTTACAACCGCGTGTACCAGGAGCTCTACGGGGTGAACCCATGAACAATTTCCCCCCCATCTCGATCGTAGTGCCGTCGTACAACCAAGGTCAGTACCTGGGCGAGACCTTGCAGAGTCTGGTCAATCAGCAGTACCCCAAACTTCAGGTGATTATCCAGGACGGTGGCTCGACCGATGATTCGGTTGTCGTCGCCGAGGACTTCGTGAATCGCTATCCTGGAATTTTCCAGCTCTTCGTGGAGAAAGATGCTGGTCAAGCGGATGCACTGAACCGCGGGTTTGCACGTGCAACTGGCACCATTCTTGGCTTCCTGAATTCCGATGACACCCTATATCCCCGCATCCTGCATCGGGTTGCGGCCGAGATCGATCCAAGCCGTGATCGCTACGTGGTGATGGGCCGCAGCTTGTTTACCGGCGTGAATTCACGCTATGTAGGGGTCGAACATCCTGCCGAATACGTCTCGCACTTCGAGCATTTGGCGATCTGGAAGCGCGGTTACAACACCATTCCGCAGCCGTCGGTGTTCTGGCACAAAGCGGTGACCGAGCGAGTTGGGTGGCTGGACGTAAATGAACATCACGCACTTGATTACGACCTATTTTGCCGATTCAGTCGCCACTACCGGTTTCATCGCATCGACGAGCTTTTCAGTGACTACCGCATGCACGACGAGTCAAAGTCGGCACAGCGGACTGAGGCAGAGGTGCTCGAGCTGTCGATAGGCGTCAGCCGCAAACATTGGGGAAGTCGGTTGTCGCCATTGTATTGGCGACTGGCATTGTCCCACTGGACATACACACGACACTTCCATGATCACGCCCGACACCATGCACGCCGGGCCGAGGAAGCCTTCCGACAGCGGCACCTGGGCAAGGCAACGCAGGAATTTCTGCAGACTCTGCGCTATTCGCCGAAGATGGCTCGTGACCGATTGCTATATGGCTGGCTGGCTAGACGACGACTCAATGTGCTAGGTAGAGTGGTAGCGCGAGATACGTCTTTCCATGGACAGCATGCGGATGGATGGATTGGACCATCGTACACGACTCAGGTCCAAGTGCCGGCCAGCGCCGAACTTCTGGAGTACCAGCTGGAGCACGTGCCGCAGAAGGGGCACGACCATTTCGAGGTGCATCTGATTCTGGATGGGGCGGTTGTAGACCGCAAACTGCTCGATACGCCAGGACGGTTCACGCTCAAGGCGGACGTGAGTGCCTCGCAGGGGCGGATGATCAAAATCGAGATCAGCAGCGCGTCGCATTTTGTTCCGCGCGAAGTGTTGCAGGTAGAGGATGATCGCCAGCTGTCTATCAAAGTCAATAGTATTAAAGTGAATTAATTCACTCATATGGACTACAAATATGAAGCCCGAAGTCGTTCAGCAGGTGGGTTGGAAATATGGTGACATTAGTCCACCAGCCCAAGACAGGGTGGATATCGCACTTCGCAGACTGGGCGCGAGTGTCGAAGAGCTTGATGTGTCCAATTTGGAGACGGCATATCGTGCTTGGAGACACCTTCCAGAATATGACGGTGAATATGCGACTTATAATGGTGCGCTTGAGCATTGCTTACTTGAGAAAACATTGGAGCATTTCTTAAGTCTCATTTTAGTGAATCCAAAGAAAGGCATGACCGGAATGGATATAGGAAGTTGCCAGTCGGTCTTTCCTTCGCTGGTACGAAGAATATATGGCGCTAACCATTACGAGCAGGATTTGGAGTTTCCGAGTGGCGTCAATGGCAGTCGTATAGGAAGCAGTGCGGATCGAATTCCGCTGCCAGACGAGTCGCTAGATTTCATGACTTTGCATTGCACATTTGAGCATTTCGAAGGAAAGGTCGATACGTTATTTGTGGATGAGTGCGCACGCCTTTTAAGGCCTGGTGGCGTTTGTGTAATCCTTCCTCTTTATCTAAATGAATCGCATTGCAATATTACTGGTGAAATGGACTCGACACGACAGGGCGAGATCGGCTGGGACGAAGAGGCTTCGCATTATTGCCTGATTCCCGAGTGGAGGAATCGCTTTGGGCGCCATTATTCCCCATCTGCGTTTATGGAGCGTGTCTATAATCCGTCGATAAGGGTTGGATTAAATCCGCGCCTTATAAAAATAAAAAAATGGGAAGGCATTCACCCAGATTTATGGATAAGATGGATTTTAGTGCTAAGTCGTTAAATAGCGAAGGCATAGCATAAATTTATTTATGCTATGCCTTCGTTTTGAATCAGGACTGCGTGAAAGACTGCGTATACTCTCGAGTGAATGAGAACGATGGTTTGGGATTTCGTGTTTTGGCTGCCTTTGCGCATTGGCGCTGAGCCGCGATAACATTATTAACAAATGCTTCTGCGTATTTATTGATTCCAGACGGGCTACCATGTGAAAGTTAGTATAGTCACTCCATCGTTCAACCAAGGTCGATTTATCGAGAAAACGCTGCGCAGCGTAGCGACTCAACCAGATGTCGAGCTTGAACACATAGTCTATGATGGCGGTAGCTCGGACGAAACAATTGATGTCCTTGAAAAATTCTCTGCGGAATTGCGTTGGGTTTCAGAGAAGGACCGGGGGCAGGCGCATGGTGTTAATAAGGGTATCACAGCGTCAAGTGGCGAGATTATTGGGTGGTTGAATTCCGACGATATTTATTATCCAGGTACGCTCAAACGCGTTGTGGATTTCTTTGTGGCTAATCCAGATGTCGACGTGATGTACGGCATGGCTGATCATATAGATATAGATGATATGGCGTTTGAAGCCTATCCAACCGAGCCCTGGAACCCTGCGCGACTATCGGATACCTGTTTCATTTGCCAGCCGGCGCTTTTTTTTCGCCGTCGCGTGATCGCCTTACATGGATTGCTGGATGAGTCGTTGCAGTATTGCATGGATTACGAATATTGGTTGCGACTAGCTCATCATGGTGCGCGTTTCGCCTATCTCCCCGAGAAGCTGGCTGGATCGAGGCTATACTCCCAGAACAAGACGATGAGCAATCCGGTGGCTGTCCACAAGGAAATCAATGAGATGTTGCGACGTTATGGTCCAGTACCGGACGCGTGGTTGTTCAATTATGCGTACGTGCTGGTTCGATCGAAGATCGATGAAAGAGAGCGGCCGGTACGCTTCGCTAGAGAAGTGTCTCTGCGGGCCTTGCTCGCTTCGCTTCGCTGGAACAAATGCATCTCGAAAGCGTTGACACGCCGCCTGTTTCCTCGCCTGTATAACCTCTCCTAACCATCTCTACCCGCCAGGAGTATCAAGATGAAGATCTCAGCTGTTCGTTTCCTGTTGCTTACCTCAACCTGCGGCCTGCTTCTGTTGACTGGGTGCGGTGGTAAGCCGGAGGCAGGTGCTCCCAACGCAGGTTCATCCACGCCATCAGCATCAGCATCAACCGCAACTGCAGGCGCCATGGCAGCACCGCTGGTATCCGCTGACGCGGCAGCGCCCGCTTACGAGGCAACCCTTGAACAAGGTATTGATTTCAGCAAGACGGGATACCCGTCATTTTTGACCGACATGTCGGGTGTGTCGAACGCCGAGCCCTGGGGGCGTTGGGCTGACGTGAAGCTTGGAGCAGAGGTGAGGATCCGCTTCAAGCAGGCACTACCGCAGCAGTTCAAGTTGGCTCTCGATGTCAAGGATTTCTACGGCACAAACGCTGGCCAGAACATTGTGGTTCGTGTGGGCGAAAAGCAACAAGAGTTCATGTTTGACAGTGCAGACAAGTCCCAACATGTCGAACTGGCTTTCTCGGACGTTGGCGTGGCAAATACAATCGAGATCGTTGCACCCAAGCATGCGGAGCCGACCGCGACCGATAGCCGCTTGATGAGCCTGGGCCTGGTATCGTTGAAGATCATTCCGTAACAGTCGATGGCGACGGCGCATATCGCCGCCACAGTCTGTTCCCATGAGTGAGTGCCCGCCAGCAGCGCTGACGGGCACTTTCATAATGTTCGTGGATTGATACGAATAGTCATCGGTTGAGTTTCCAGCATAATGAGGTGGCGCTCGCTGGTTGAAGATATCAATTGATGATTCTATGGCTTGCGATCAGATCCACTCAATGACACGCGATACCGCTATCGCCATCGCCGCCTAATTGGTTTATCCGAAATGCTCTTCACAGACCCCTTATTTCTGTTCTATTTCTTACCGCTTTCGTTGGTCGCGTTGCGGATATGTTCATCCAGCCATCGATTTACCGCCGCTGCGCGTATTGCCATCATAGTGGCGACGCTGGTTTTCTATGCGTACGGAAACATCCTATGGCCATTGTTGTTTTTTTTCGTGGTCGGCGGAATTTATCTTTTTAATCTACCGATTCTGCTTGGAAAATCACCGGCCATGCGGTACGCGGGAGTCGTAGGTGCTGTTGTCTACGCGCTTGCCGCACTCGCGTTTTTCAAATATTTGAACTGGCTGGTCACGCTGTGGCCTGCGCTTTCGCCGCTGCATACCGCTTTACTGCCGTATTTTGGCGAACAGGGCAAGATAATATTGCCACCAGGCATTTCATTTTTTGTTTTTGAAGCATTGAGTTTTGCGATCGACGCATATCGTGGCCGCATTGAGCGCCCTGTACGCTTCCTGGATTACGTAACATTCTTGGCGATGTTCCCGCGATTCATCGCTGGGCCGATCGTCCGCTATACGGACATGTCCGTGCAGTTTAACCAATGGTCTGGTCAGCGAATCAGTAATGGGTTATCCGTGTTTGCGCTGGGCTTCGCTATCAAGAGTTTGTTCGCGGATCAGTTCGCAGTATTTGTACCCTATGCGTTTGGAGTCGAACGACCCGACTTATTACAGAGCTGGACAGGCGCTATGGCCTATACGTTCCAGCTGTATTTCGATTTTTGGGCCTACTCGTTGATGGCGACCGGCCTTGGCTTGTGCCTTGGTTTTGCTTTTCCCGACAACTTCAGGTCACCTTATCGAGCAGTCAGTCTCACCCAGTTCTGGCAGCGTTGGCACATCACCTTGTCGCAGTGGTTACGCGACTATTTGTATATAAGCCTCGGCGGTAACCGCTGCAAACCATGGCGGGTTTCGCTGAACTTGTTTCTGACAATGTTGATTGGTGGGCTTTGGCATGGTGCAAGTTTTACCTTCGTTGTCTGGGGCGCTTATCACGGCGCGCTGTTGGTGGTAGAACGCCGGATTGGGGAGGAACGACTGAGTTGCTTCCCAAACGTTATTCGCCAAATATTCACTTTCTTGCTGGTGCTGCTTGGATGGGTTTTCTTTCGCAGTGAGTCCTTTGCTCAGGCGGGCAAGATTATTGAAGGAATGATTGGGGTGAACGGGCTTGCCACGCAATTCAATCCAGCACTATTGCAGAAGCATTTCCCGGCAACGCTATTGATCTTGGTGGCTTGTCTTTTTTGGATTCGTATCGAGCCGCGTATCGTGGGGGATGGCCCGATCTCCAGCCGAGCTTTCTCCACAAAAGCGCAGTGGCTACTTTTCGCAATTTTCCTTGTTGCTCTTATTTTCTCACTTAGCAGCAACGAGATTCCTTTTCTTTATTTTCAATTCTGATATGAAACGAACTATCTCCCCTGTCACGATCGCGTATCTGGTCGTCTGCACACTATTTGCAGGAACTAATGCCGTAGTGGGTACCGGAGGTAATGTGCGATCACGACACTTTGTTGAGTTTCAGCGAAATCCCGCGCAAACAGTCGGTGGTTTGGTTCCAAACGGCTTGTGGCAGCCGGACTACGTGCAACTCAAGCGACATGTCAGCCTTCTTTCTTCGATAAAATTTCTGAGGGAGTTAGGCGACAGCGTCCGCCTCGCTTTGGGCCAGAGCCCAGATTGGGTATTTTGGGGGGGGCATGATACGAAAGCCCTATTCCTGACTGGTGAGCTATGGGTGTCGCGTGGTTTGGATTCGCGTATCGAAAATGAGGTAGAGCGCATAGCTACTGTCATTGGGAGGTACAACAATCAACTTGAACACGATGGCTGGAAACTCGTGATTGTGCCTGTGCCTACCAAATTGGGCATCCATCACGACTGGGCACGTTGGCCCGTGGGGGGCGCAGACCTGCTCAACCGTGACCCGGTAATGAGGGATCGCTCGGATGAGGTCTACCAAGCGTTTCGGAGCGCGCTTGATGGCCAGGGAGTAACTAGCGTGGACCTTCTAAAAGTCTATCGCGGCGCTCTTGCGCAGAATCCGGGTACGATTCTCTATCCTCCAAGTGAAAGTCATTGGAGTGGAGTGGGTATTCGCCTCGCAGCTGCAGCAACGGCACACGCAATATCCACCTCATCGCTGCTGAAGGAGCGAAGCCTCAATCATCCTACGTTCTATACAGATCCTCACATAGGTGATCTTGCAGAGGCCTTCGATCCACTTCCCTGGCTCACTACGCGGCTGCGATCAATCTGGGTGTACCGAGATCAATTGCTCGATGGTGAAGAGGGGCGCGGCTACCCCGAGTCGGTGAATCCAGCAGGTCTCGTTGTTGTGCTGGGAACCAGTTACACGGGCCAATATACCTGGATACCACGACCCGTCGGCTTTACTTGGCAACTTGGCCTTCATCTAGATAACGTTGAAATTCAGAATCGACCGATGGCAGGTCAGGGTTCCTTCAAATCCTTCGAGTATTTCTGGGGGCATCGCAAGGAGATCGCCGACGATTTCATTCGGCGGGAGGGGGGGGGCAAGGTGAAGGTAGTTGTTTGGGAGATGCCAATAAGAGATATCCCTAGCATCGGACAATCGGCATTGTCATGGACCCAGAAGGATGGCTGGCATTGACAGGGTGTTAGTTTCCAGCCATTTGGTGAGATTTGCTTTGGAATGACTTATTGCACGCTTTGTGCTCGTGGAAAGTTGGGATAAGGAAAGAGAAGAAATGCCTCAAATATCAACTCTAGGTAAGTTTTCTCAGAGCAGTCTGATCAGCATGCTCTTGCTAATGACAGCAATGGGCACATGTTTTGTCTACTTGCTTCTACGCAATTCCGGACTTTTCATATCTGTTCCGGATGAATGGGTGTATAGCGAATCTTCCCGTCTACAGCCGCTTAGTGTGGCTGGAGTTCCATCCTATCTTTATTTTTCATTGTTCAGACTAACTAATTACTGTGGCAGCGGATTCATTGACTGTGCCCGAGTGATCAATTGCTTATCATTTATTTGTGCAATGCCCTTCATTTATAGAGTGGCTCGATTGGTCGTTGCACGCGGCGTCGCGCTGTTGGTTACATTGCTGGCTATACTCGGACCAATTAGCACATATACCGCATACTTCATGCCGGAGTCACTCTACTTCCTATTTTTCTGGATTCTGTCTTGGTGCGCACTGTTGCGTATAGAGACGAAGCCTGTCTTTTATGGCGCTATACTTGGTTTTATCGTTGGGTTGATGGGGCTGGTCAAGGCTCATGCAATCTTCCTCGTGCCTGCGATTGCCGTGTTCACGGTCGCGCGCTACCTGCTTTCTAAAGTCAGTAGGCCGATGCTAAAGGCTGCAACCGCATTGGTGGCATTTATTGGCTTTGCGCTCATAGTTAGGCTTGGGCTCGGCTATTTTTTTGCAGGACGCGCTGGGCTTAGTTTGTTTGGGACGATTTATGGTTCGGTAACCCCTTCCGTGACTGACGTGGGACGTTACACACGCTTGATATCGCAGGCAGTGGTTAGCGTGGAAGGGCATGTCATGGCTATGACGTGCCTATTCGCCATGCCATTGGCGGCTCTGTTCTATTTCCGTGCGCGGACTCCCGGCCAAGAAGGAATCGATCAAAAGGTACGCGACATTAGACTGTACACTTTTTTAGTGCTAGCGAGCCTGCTGGCTGTAACTGCTATTTTTACGGCGAGCGTTGCCGGTTCGAATGCGTTAGAGACGGCCGCGCGATTACATATGCGCTATTACAGCTTCACCTTCCCCCTGTTGTTGATTATCGCTGCCGAACAGACAGGGCGTGCATCGGCCTCAGGTGCCTTCTACAGGACGATGCCGCCAGCGGTTGTCATCGGAGCATTATCGATTCTTGCGGGTATGACTCTTCTGCAGTCATATACACCTTGGATCGTGGATGGTGCCGAATTGAGAGGACTGACAACGAATCATGAGGTGTTCATTGGTATCTTGGCGGCTGGGTTGGTGTCTTTGATTGCTTGGGTATGTGATACCCGGTTAGGCGCAAGAATTTTTCTTTTCATCGTGACGCCACTATGTATCGCTTTTTCAGGCTATTACGCCAATGTCGAGTTGCGCCTCCGCATGGTTCCAGATGGCTATGCTGCAGCTGGCATTTTTGCCAAGCAATATGTTGGGCAGAATCCGGGGCCGATTGTCGTGGTGGGCAGCGACCATTCATCGTTGTATCGGACTCTATTTTATCTCGATAACGCAAAAGCCAGCAGTGTGGTGGTCCCGGAAGATGGGCAGATTACCGCGAGTAATATTCCTGCCGATGCAAAATGGCTATTGATTGTCGGCAACCAAATACTGCCAAAAGGTGCGAGGAAACAGCTCAGTTTGGGAGGTTTCGTGCTCGCGAAGGTGGGCGACGAGGATATCGAGGACATTGATTTTACGACTGGCTCCTGGCCTGGAATCGTTGCAAGGAAGCAGGGTCTGTCGAACCCCGAGCCATGGGGGACATGGTCGGATGGAGATCGAGTTGAGCTGGAATTCACGAAGCCGTTACCGAAAAAGTTCACGCTTGTCCTCAAGGGGCATACGATCGGTGACACCAGCCAACCATCAACGCTGGTGGTTGGCGAGGATCGTAGGGAGATTCGGTTGCCGTCCCCTAAAGAGCTGGTTTTCCCATTTCAGACGGATGGAAGTATCAAATCGATCAGCATAGAGATTCCCTGGGCCAGATCCATGCGTGAGCTTGGAGTTAGTCAAGACCCTCGCCGGTTGGGCATAGGCTTTGTGTCGATGCGGATCATCACAAAGGTTCAGGCCGAGACGCCATAGGTCTAGCGGATAACTCTGAATGCTTTTGCTCGAGGTTTGCGTGGCGGCCGCCATGTTAAACTTGCGCAGAGGCTTGCTCGGGAAATGTCGCAATCTGGGCACGCGCTAAGGCGCTCGTACTCCCTAGCCCAATGGATGGATCGATGAAGCGTGCTTTGATTACAGGCATTACAGGTCAAGATGGGTCACTTCTGGCTGAGTTCCTGCTTCAGAAGGGGTATCAGGTCATTGGTCTCGTCAGGCGAGAGAGTTGGTTCAGAAGCAACAACGCGAGTTATCTTGATGGGCGTATAGAAGTTGCGTTTGGTGACATGTCGGAGGGCGTCGATATAGCGGCTGCCGTGCACGACGCCCAGCCCGATGAGATTTACAATCTGGCATCACAGTCACGTCCAGGGGAATCTTGGGCCCGTGCTCCCGAGACGCTTCTGGTCAATGGATTGGGTGCTGTGCGATTGTTTGAGGCGGTGCGCCATCATCGGCCCGGATGCAAGGTGTACCACGCCTCATCGTCGGAAATGTATGGTCAAACGCTGGTCGCTCCGCAAAACGAAGAAACGCCATTCAACCCGGTCAATCCTTACGCGGCAGCGAAGGTCTATGCACACCAGATGGCCCGGATTTACCGAGAGAGCTATGGCCTGTTCATCGCCAGCGGCGTTCTGTTCAATCATGAAAGTGAGCGGCGCCCGCTGCATTTTCTGACGCAGAAGGTAGCTTACGGCGCGGCATGTGCAGCGTTAGGTATCGTCAATTCGCCTGCTACTAATGAGATGGGGCGACCAATTGTCGAACACGGGCGGTTAGCCTTGGGCAATCTTGATATTGCCCGCGACTGGGGCTATGCCGGTGATTTCATCCATGCCATGTGGTTGATGTTGCAACAGGAGAAAGCGAGCGATTTCGTCATTGGCACCGGCAAGTTGCACAGCTTACGGGACCTCTGCGAAGTCGCCTACCGTTCAGTCGGGTTGGATTGGCGTGACAGCGTAGTCAGTGATCCCGGGTTGGTGAGGCCGCTCGAATCTGGGCGGACACTCGCGGATCCGGCCAAAGCTCAACGTGAACTCGGCTGGGAACCTACAGTCAGTTTCGAGGACATGGTGCAAAAGATGGTAGTTGCACAGGTCAAGAACCTGCAGTTACCGAGCTAATTTCGTTCAATCAGATATTGCTAGGAATACAAATGAAAACAGCACTAATCACCGGCGTTACTGGGCAGGATGGAGCCTACTTGGCCGAGTTCCTTTTGAAAAAGGGGTATATCGTCCACGGGATTAAGCGCCGTAGTTCCCTGTTCAACACCGATCGTATCGATCATCTATACCAGGATCCACACGTCAGCAATCGTAACCTTGTCTTGCATTACGGAGACATGACCGACTCAAGCAGCCTGATCCGCATCATCCAGGAAGTGCAGCCGGACGAGATTTACAACCTCGCCGCGCAAAGTCACGTCAAGGTGTCATTTGAAGAGCCAGAATATACCGCTAACTCAGACGCGCTTGGCGCGTTACGCGTACTTGAGGCAATTCGCACGCTAGGCCTGGAGAAGAAGACTCGCTTCTATCAGGCATCCACCTCAGAGCTGTACGGTTTGGTGCAAGAAGTTCCGCAGAAGGAAACCACGCCGTTCTATCCGCGTAGCCCCTACGCGGTCGCCAAGCTCTACGCTTACTGGATCACAGTCAACTACCGTGAATCGTATGGCATGTACGCCTGTAATGGCATTCTTTTCAATCACGAGTCACCGATCCGTGGCGAGACGTTTGTCACCCGCAAGATCACCCGTGCGTTGGCGCGGATCAAGCTAGGTCTGCAAGACTGCTTGTATCTTGGCAATCTCGATTCGCTACGCGACTGGGGGCATGCCAAGGACTATGTTGAGATGCAATGGTTGATGTTGCAGCAGGAAGCTGCGGAGGACTTCGTTATTGCAACCGGCGTGCAGTTCAGCGTACGTGATTTTGTCAATTCGGCTGCAACTGAGCTAGGTATTAAGATTCGCTGGGAAGGTAGCGGCGTTGAAGAGAAAGGTTACAGCGCCGACGGCAAGTGCATTGTTGCGGTCGATAAGCGTTATTTCCGTCCGGCAGAGGTGGAAACCTTGCTCGGTGATGCCAGTAAGGCCAAGCAAAAGCTTGGCTGGTCGCCGAAGATTACGTTCCAAGAGTTGGTCTCCGAGATGGTGCGGGAGGACCTGAAGGCTGCCGAACGCGACGAATTGGTCAAAAGCCACGGTTACATCGCATTTAATCGCCACGAATAAGCATAGTCAAGAGTAGCCCATGCCTTTTGCCATCACCAAAGACTCCAAAATTTATATCGCTGGACATCGCGGCATGGTGGGTTCTGCCATCATGCGCCGGCTGCAATCAGCCGGCTATAGAAACTTGGTAATGCGGACACATACCGAACTCGATTTGATCGATCAGGGTGCAGTTCTGAAATTCATGCAGCGAGAAAAGCCTGACTACATCTTTCTGGCTGCGGCGAAGGTTGGCGGAATACTAGCAAATAACACATATCGCGCCGATTTCATCTATCAGAACCTCATGACGCAGGCGAATATCGTGCAAGCCGCTTACGCCGCAGGTGTGGGGCGTATGCTTTTCCTTGGGTCGAGTTGTATCTATCCTCGCGATTGTCCGCAGCCGATTAAGGAAGAGTTTCTGCTCACAGGCCCACTGGAGCAGACAAACGAGCCCTACGCAATTGCCAAGATCGCTGGTGTAAAACTGTGCGAAAGTTATAATCGTCAGTACGGTACTGCATATGTGTCAGCAATGCCTACCAATCTATATGGTCCGAATGATCATTACGATCTTAACAATAGCCATGTACTGCCGGCGTTGATACGAAAGGCGCATGAGGCAAAGCAGCGTGGTGATAAGCGTCTAATTGTATGGGGGAGTGGCAGGCCGAGACGTGAGTTTATGTACGTTGATGATATGGCTGATGCCTGTGTATTCCTGATGGAGAGTAACGTCCGCGATGGACTATTTAACGTCGGCGTGGGTACGGATGTCACGATCCGCGAATTGGCTGAGACGATTATGGATGTAGTGGGTTTTGAAGGTGATATTGAGTTTGACTCCAGCAAGCCAGATGGGACGCCTCAAAAATTGCTCTCGGTTGACCGTCTTCAAGTTCTTGGCTGGCGGGCACACACGAGCTTGCGAAAAGGAATTCAAATGGCATATGAGGATTATATTGGCACTAAATTGTGAATTCCATTTTGCGGATTGAATGCTTGTCCGTATCGAGCCATCAGATTGTGAGTTACTGTGCTCCAGTGTGGATTCTATCGGGGCGACAACTAGTCTGACTCAGTTGGGGGCGAGCGGGAGGCCCTCAAGAATTCCGTCAGTGATCTTTCTATTTCACTGAAGTCGACAAGATCTCTTTTTTCATACAGAAGCATCCCCTCATGCGGCCTTTCAGCTAGCCTAGAAGCGGATGCTTTCTGCAAAGCGTAACGCCGGCTGATCAAGATGCGAACGGCGGCAAAGGGAAATAGGGCTATCCATGTTTTCCATTGAGATGGATACGCCGCGGCTGTAAGGAGGTTATGGATGGCTTCTTTCCAGGAAACGCATATTGATTCGATGGCACCATTCTGTTCCAGTTCGCGCATGACATTGAACAGGAAGGGCGCGCGATAGGCGTTGTACAGCGAAAACTGCAGCGGGATCGGAGCGCCGCATGTTTCGGCCATTGATACGCATAGCGCGTAACAAGCATCGTGGTCCTGATGACCGCCTTCCCAGGCAGGACAATAGATCCCCTTCAGGACTCGATTTGCAGCGATGCGACGCAGACATTCGTGAGCCAGTTCAAGGTGAAGATAGAGTTTTCCGTCCGGGATCTCCTCCTGTGCGCCTACAAAGTGGATGTCGCTCAGTAACACACCAAGCTTAGTCAGCACAGCAGTGGATTCCTTCACGCGCGTCTGCACGGATTGCCCACCATAGGCGCCGTCTGTCAGATAAACGCAAACAACCTTGCGATGAAGAGCAACTTCGCGCCGGATGACTGGCAGGCAAAAAAATTCATCGTCGGGATGAGCAAGAACGAATAGCGCCGACGGTGCGTTTGGCTCAGTAGGCATCGAAGTCGATGAAGCTACAGACGATGTTCGATCGGTCCAGTGTTTCCGGTGCTTGCCGCAAGGGTTTGTAGATGAAGTTCAGTGGCGACTGGCGCAATTTCTGCGGGACATCTATAGAGAAGCGGAAGCGGTGCGCGCCATCGGGAAGCAACCCAAGGAACAGCGTGCCAGGTCGGAACCCGCGGCCTGATGAAACGCTGAGACCATCGAATGTCCCGTAGATGTTGGCCCAGGCAGAGATCATCGGTTTGTCGGTTACGGCTCTCACCTCAATGAAATTGTGTGACGCTGAGGTAACAGTGACCGGATTGGCAGGGTTTCGGCAGCGCCATTTGATACGCTCTGCGTCCCAAATACGGCGAAACTGGGCATTTCGCACCGCTTGGTCCCAGTCGATGGACGCCGCAGGGCCGATGCCAATGCGGGCCTCAAGAGGGCTGACTAAGGAAAATCCCAACTTCTTGGTGAAACCCGGCGTGCTGTTGGCGTTGGCGATGCCATAGACAGCCTGGTGACCAAGCTCGGCGCCACGCTCATAGGCGAGCGTCGCTAACTGTGTGAATAGCCCCTTTCCTTGGTAGTCCGGGTGCGTGGCGGTATTCAGAGACAATAGGCCAGTGCAGCCCTTTCCGTAGATGTCTAAGCGAACTGGAATGCAGGCGTAATGGGCTGCTAGGCGCTCACCGTGATACGCATCAAATCCGACGACTTCACCATCGGGATTATTGGCGTACAGCCAAGTGAGATACGAGGCATTCAAGTGGTAAGCGCTAGGGAAGCAGGCGCGAAACAAAGCCGCGTAGGCGTCCAGGTAGTGAGGTGCAGTCTGTATTTGGCGGAATTCGAACATCCTCAAACCTCCCTTTGCCTTTGTGGATGGTTGGCTCGGCGTGTCAGGTGCAAGGCTTGGCGTGGCATGTTGGCGAAGTCGAAGCTGAGGAAGGCAAGCAGCAACTGCAAGCCGGACAACACTGACAGCGCCGAGATCATGATAGTGCCGATGGGCGTGGAGATATCGTGGCGCACGGAATAACTCCAGTGATAGATACCGAACAATGTTCCGAAGACTAGAATGATTGTGCCAAACAGTAGCTCAAAAGACGCTATCGACATCCCACGAAGGAAGTAGTTGTAGAAGATCCGCTTGTTCATGTTGATAAAGTGCTTGCGCAGAAATTCCCCTAGGATATTGGATATCTTCAGGTTGCTCACTTCGTCCCCATAGATTGCGTCCATGGGCATATCCATGACTTTGGCGCGCACCGTGCCGAGGCGGAAAAGCATATCGGTTTCGAAAAAGTACCGTTTGCTGATTCGCTGTAGAGGAAGGGATTTCGCCGCCTCTCTGTGGATCGCCGTGTAACCGTTGGTGGGGTCGAATAGATCCCAATAGCCGGTCGAGAGCTTCGCCATGAACGACAGAACCGCGTTCCCAAAAATGCGCATTTTAGGCATGCGGCTAATGTTCTCGAGGTCATAGAACCGATTGCCCTTGGTGTAGTCGGCGTAGCCAAGCGCGATCGGCGTGACGAACGACTCGATAAGAGAGGGATCCATCTGGCCGTCGCCGTCAATTTTGACGAAGATGTCCATGCCTGCCTCGATGGCCGCCGCGTACCCGGTCATGACGGCGCCGCCCACTCCTTGGTTCTGTTCATGGAACAGAACCTGCACGCGCGGATCAATGCAGTGATCAAGCACATGGCGACCGCTACCGTCGGGGCAGGTGTCGTCGACTACAAAGATGCGCTCGACCTCGGGGCCTATCGAGGCGATGACATCTAGGATAAAGGAGCGGACTTTATACGTCGGAATGACGACGGCGATTTTAAGTTGTTGAATCATGGCGCCTCGCTTGCTGCCCCTTGGGCTCCATTTGCAGTGGATGGTGATAAATCCAATATTTTGAAATGACAAAGCCCATGGCAGCCAGCGCGGTATCAGCAAAAGGCTTGACGATCCAAGTCCATTTCAGACCATGGCTATGGCCGACCAAGAGCACGACCGCCGTACTTATAATGGTCATGATCGACCATGAAGTGGTAAAACGCAGAAGGTGTCGGAGGCCGAGCTTCGATGAGTTTCCCGAGAACGTCCATCGTCCATTGAGCCAAAAGCCCGCTAACGCCCCACAGATGCGCCCCGTGACGTTAGCAAGGCCGAGGGTGATACCAAGTTTACTGAGGCAAACAAAAGCGAGCCAATCGACACCGATCTGGCCAATACCGACGATGCCATAACTCAAAATTTGCCTGCCTAATGGCAGCCATTTGGACATCAGATATTTTCCTGTATGTTGCAGTCGCTTCGGTGAATGGAATTTGAGAGCGACGATGATTCACATCTGTCACCCAAGAGATGGGAGCCATACAGATCAAGTTACCGAATAATCGCCGCAGATGCCCCCCTTTTTATGCCGTCAAGAGTTTGGCGATTTCGCTTGAACGGCTTTCCATCAATGTGAAGTCCCCCCTCGACTCAACATTCAACCGCAAAAGCGGCTCCGTATTCGAGCTGCGCAGATTGAAGCGCCAATCGCCAAAGTCTGCACTTACACCATCGGTGTAGTCTAAGACAGGTTCTTCGCTGGCGTAATGAGTCAACACTCGGTCGATTGCGGCCTTGGCATCCGAAACCTTGAAATTGATCTCGCCGCTGCACGGAAATGCCTGCATCCGATCCTCAACCATTTCAGCGAGCGACAATGTAGTGGTCGAAATCAGGTCAGCAATCAGCAGCCAAGGGATCATGCCCGAATCGCAGTAGGCGAAATCACGAAAATAATGATGAGCACTCATTTCGCCACCATAGATGGCGTTTTCGGAGCGCATACGCTCCTTGATAAAAGCGTGGCCCGTCTTGCTCATTACTGGGATGCCGCCGGCTTCACGCACCATCTCCATCGTATTCCAGATCAGGCGCGGGTCGTGAATGACCTTTCCGCCGGGTGCTCTTGTCAACAAAGCCTTGGCCAACAGGCCTACCAGATAGTAGCCCTCGATGAATCTGCCATCAGCATCGAAGAAAAAGCAACGGTCGAAGTCACCATCCCAAGCTACGCCGAAGTCCGCTCTGTGCGCGCGCACCGCCTCAGCGGTGGCTGCGCGACACTCGGGCAGCAGCGGGTTGGGAATCCCGTTCGGGAAGTTGCCATCCGGTTCGTGCTGGATGCGGATGAACTGGATAGGCAGATGAGGAGCCAACTGATCCACCACCAAGCCGGCGCCGCCATTGCCGGCATTGACGACGATCTTCAATGGCTTCAGTCGTGCCAGATCGACGTACCCCAACAGATGGGTAATATAGGCAGACTTATCCCGCGCCACGCGGAATCCTGCGCTGGGCGGGGGAATCGGGCCATGGCTGTTCATAGCGATAAAATCGCGTATCGCTAACAACCCAGTGTCACCGCTGATCGGGCGCGAACCTTCCCGAACCAGTTTCATGCCGTTGTAGTCCATAGGATTGTGGCTGGCCGTGACCATGACACCACCGGCTGCACCGAGATGTGCAGTCTGGAAGTAAACCTCTTCGGTGCCGCCAAGGCCAATATCGATCACTTCGCGACCCGCGCCACGGAAGCCGTCGGCTAGCGCAGCTTGAAGTCCTGGACTACTCAATCTCACGTCTCGGCCCAGCACAACCGGGCCGGGCTCCAAAACGTGCGACATCGCCTGGCCGATCTGACGGGCCAATGCTTCATCGAGTTCTTCAGGAACCCGGCCGCGTATGTCGTATGCTTTGAAACAGGGGAACTGAGTCACGCAGGATTCCTGATCACTATTGGAAAGTCGAATTACAACGAATCGAGTCAGTTCGTAAGAAGGCTACGTAACTGATTTCGGCTGATTAGTGAATATTCTCAAAGCGCCTGCTCTAACTCCGGGATAATCTTGAACAGATCCCCTGCCAGGCCGAGGTCGGCGATCTCAAAGATCGGCGCCTCGGTGTCCTTGTTGATCGCCACGATGGTGCCGGCGTCCTTGATGCCGGTGAGGTGCTGGATGGCGCCGGAGATGCCGATGGCCATGTACAGCTCGGGGGCGATGATCTTGCCGGTCTGGCCGACTTGCAGGTCGCTGGGTACGTAGCCGGCATCCACCGCGGCACGTGAGGCGCCGACAGCGGCGCCGATCTTGTCGGCGAACTTGAAGATGATGTCGAAGTTTTCCTTCGACCCCACGCCGCGGCCGCCGGAGACGACCTTGCTGGCGCTCTGCAGGTCGGGGCGGTCGCTGGCGCCCTGCTTCAGTTCGACGAAGCGGGTGTGCGTGGGCAGCGCGGCGTCGATGGCCAGCGCTTCGACCGGCGCGCTGTTGGCGCCGGCGGCTGCAGCCGGCCACGAGGCCGAGCGGATCGTGGCTACGACGGTGTGGCCGGCGTCGGCATCGACCGTGATGATCGCGTTGCCGGCGTAGATCGGGCGCTTGAAGGTGTGTGCGGCTTCCACGCTCATCACGTCGCTGACCTGAGCTACGCCGAGCAGCGCGGCCACGCGCGGGGCGACGTCCTTGCCGAAGGTGGTGGAGGGCACGAACACGTGGCTGTAGCCGGCGGCGGCCGCCTTGGCGATTTGCGGCGCCAGCACGGCGGCCAGCGCATGCGCGTTCTCGGGCTGGGCGATGGTGAGCACGCGGCTCACGCCATCGATTTTTGCGGCCTCGGCGGCGATCGCGTCGACGCTGTCGGCCAGTACCAGCACGTCGATCGCTTCGCCTTTCACCGCGAGGGCGGCGCTCACGGCGCGCGCGGTGGAGGAGTTGAGTTTGCCGCCGAGGTGTTCGGCGATGACCAGGATCTTGCTCATGGTGTGATCTCTCTCTTGAGCCCCTCTCCCTGCGGGAGAGGGGTTGGGGTGAGGGTCCGGCGGTGCGTCAGTACTTCGCTTCGCCCGTACCCTCACCCGGCCTGCGGCCACCCTCTCCCGAAGGGAGAGGGAATGAATGACGTGGTTACAGCAGCCCCTTCTGCTTCAGCGCGGCGACCAGCTCGGCGGCGTCCTTCACCATCACGCCCTTGCTGCGCTTGGCTGGTGCGGCGTAGTGCGTGGTCTTCAGGTGGTCGTGCGTCTCGACGCCGAGTGAGCCGAACTCGATCGTGTCGATCGGCTTGGACTTCGCCTTCATGATGTCGGGCAGCTTGATGAAGCGTGGCTCGTTGAGGCGCAGGTCGGTGGTGATCACCGCCGGCAGCTCGGCCTCGATCACTTCCAGGCCGGCGTCGACCTCGCGCGTTACGGTGGCCTTGCCGTCGGCGATGTCGACCTTGCTGGCGAAGGTGGCCTGCGGGCGATCCCACAGCGCGGCCAGCATCTGGCCGGTCTGGTTGGCGTCGTCGTCGATCGCCTGCTTGCCCAGGATCACCAGGCCGGGCTGTTCTTTCTCGACCAGTTTGAGGAACACGCGGGCGGCGGTCAGCGGCTGCACGGCGTCGGCACTGACCACGTGGATGGCGCGGTTCGCGCCCATCGCGAGGCCGTTGCGCAGGTGCGCGGTGAGGTCGGCCGGACCGATGCCCACCACCACCACCTCGGTGGCTACGCCCTTCTCGCGCAGGCGCAGCGCCTCTTCCAGTGCGATGTCGTCGAACGGGTTGGCGGACAGCTTGACGCCGTCGGTGACCACACCACTACCGTCGGGCTTGACCTGGATGCGCACGTTGTAGTCCACGACGCGTTTGTAGCCGACCAGAATTTTCATCAACGATTCCTTGACTCGGTAGCCGCCCCTGCCGGGGCGCGGAACGTTCATTCTACCCGGCCTCAAACATTCGTACGAACCGGGCGCCGCCGCGGCGTGGCGTCGCGGTATTCAGCCGCTGCGCTGCGCGTAGGGATAAGGCTGGGACCGGGTTTCGGCCAGGCCGAGCAGGGCGGCCGCGTCGGTGGTGCGGAAACCGCCGGCGCTGGCGGCGAGGGTGAGCACGCGCTCGACGGCGTGGGCCAGGGTGCCGTCGAGCTGGCCGGCCTCGGGTTCGAATTCCTCTACGCCGAGGTGGGCATCCAGCAGCGGGCGCAACGCGGCCGGGCGCAGCCACAGCATGCTGCCGGCGATGAAGCCTTCGTCCCAATCTTGGGGGGAGGGAATGCCGAGGCGACAAGTCAGATACTCGACGTTGGCACGATTGGCACCCCAATAGTGGCCAAGCAATTGCAGGTGGCCCTCAGCGTACACTAGGCCCAGCGTGGCGTCGTCGCGGAAGGCGACGGCGATGCGCGCGGCGCGTTCGGGCGCGAGCAGCTTGTCGAGCAGTTCGCGGCGCCAGGTTTCGCCGTCCTGCCGATGGGTGGAGCGCTTGCCATGCAGCTTGAGCACGGTGGTGACGCCTTCGTCGAGCAGGCGGTTGGCCAGGTGCAGGAACGGCAGGATGTCGCGGCCGCGGTTCTCGAATACCTCGATTTCGGCGTCGAGGTCGAGCTGCGCCACCTGTTCGCGTACGGCCTGTTCGCGCTCGTGAGCGGTGGTGATGACGATGCGCCAGTCGATGCCGCTGGCGCGCAGGGCTGCCGCCAGTTCGTCCAGTAGCTCGGGATACCAGATATGGATCACCGCGCATGGCCGCGCATCGGCGGCTGGCGCCGGCTGCAGTGCGGCGCGGGTCGCCTCCAGCCAGGCATGGCCGAGCCGGCTGTCCGGTTCCAGCACGGCGCCTTCGGCCCATTCGTTCCAGGCGTTGACGAACACCAGCGGTAGCGCCGGAAAGCGCCGCTGCGCGACACCGACGGCGTGGCGCAGCCAGTCGCGGTAGCCGCGTGGCGAGGCATGCGCGAACACGCGGCCGCCACCGCTGCGCCGCGGTTCATTGTCCCAGCCGGGGTTGACGCCGGGGTAGCGCGGATAGGCGGGCTCAGGCTGGGACATCGATTGCCGCGCCAGCTCGCGCCAGTCGTGCACGTCGCCGCGGTAGTCGGGGTTGAGCAGGTGCTGCCGCGCGGTGATCGGCGCGGGCGTGGTGTTGTTCGGCGGGAACTCCACGGCGGCGTCGAAGCCGATCGTGCGCGGGTCGACCCGGTCAAAACTCTGCACGTAAGCCAGATGGATCTCGCCGATGCCGTTGGCGCGACACCATTTGCGCCAACGTTGTGCGGTTGCCTTCGGGTCCGGCAGCAGGCCCGGGCGGTAGACCAGCAGCAGCGGCTTGCCGTCGACGCGCAGGTAGCGCGGGTCGGCCAGATAGCGCGCGACGTGCTCGATGAAGGCGAGGTCGTCGTCGGCGCTGTGCTGCTGGCCGATCAGGATGTCGTCGGCGCGGCCGTCCCAGCGTCGCGACCAGTTTTCGTTGGCCCAGCACAGGCACAGCGGCAGGTCCAGCGTGGGATCGGCCAGCCATTGCTGCAGCGGCGTTTCCAGCAGGGTCTTGCCGGCGAACCAGTAGAAGTAGCTGCAGAACGCGCCGACGCCGTACTCGCGCGCCAGCTGCATCTGCCGGCGCATCGTGTCCGCCAGGCGCAGGTCGTAGAAGCCCAGCTCGCCGGGCAGGCGGGGCTGCGCGTGACCTTCGAACTGCGGCAGCGCGCGCGCCACGTTGTGCCACTCGGTGAAGCCCTCGCCCCACCAGGCATCGTTTTCGGGGATCGGGTGGAACTGCGGCAGGTAGAACGCCACCACGGTGGCGGGCAGCGGCGTCGGCAACGTGCCGCGGCGCCGGGGGACGAAACCGATCGCGCGCCCTGCGGCCTGGCGGCGTGGCCGATGTTCGGCCTGCGGCATCTCGGCCGACTGACCGCGCGGCCCGCGCGGCAACAGGTAAGCGTGCCGGTCAAGAAAGCGCTGGCGCAGCCGGTCACGCGTGGCGCCCGGCATCGGGGTCAGCCGGAAGCCGGTGCGCAGCACGGTGAACAGACAGCGTTTGGCGAAGTCGCGGGTGGACATGGTGGTCTATCGATGGCGATGGCGAAGCATCGGCGCTGGCGCCTGCGTGGTCAATCCAGCACGCGATGCAGGACGGCGGCGGCTGCTGCTGCAGAGAAATGCTGCTGCACGTTGTCGAGGCCGTGCGCGGAGAGCTGTGTCCAGAGCGTTTCGTCGCGCTGCAGCCGCAGCACCGCCTCGACGATGGCGGGCGCATCGTCGGCCACCAGCACGTTCACGCCGTCGGCGAGCTGCATGCCTTCCACCGCGAGGGTGGTGGCGATCACCGGTACGCCGTGGCTCATCGACATGTTGATCTTGCCCTTCACGCCGGCGCCGAAACGCAGCGGCGCCAGCGTGGCGAGGCAGCAGTCCAGCCACGGCGCCAGCTCGGCCACGCGGCCGTGGAATTCGAGGCCCGGCGTGGCCAGCGCGTGCCGCGCCGCGTCCGGCATGTCGCCGAGTACGTGCACGCGCAGGTGGGGCAGCGCCTCGCGCAGCCGCGGCAGGATCTCGCCGGCGATCCAGCGGACCGCGTCGCTGTTCGGCGGGTGGCCGTAGCCGCCGATGAAGACCAGATCGCGCCGCCCCGCCTGCGGCTGCCGGCAGCCATGCACCTGGTGGATGTTGGACAGCAGTTCCACCCGCGCCTGCGGCAATAGACGCGCCAGCAAGGTCCGCTCGTGCGGGCTGACCACGAAGCTGACATCGGCCTGTTCGATCAGGGCCAGCTCGCTGCGGCGGGCGGCTTCAGCCTGGCGGGCCATGACGGCGCTGCCGCCGAGTTCGGCGGCGCGCCGTTCGCGCAGGAAGTGCAGGTCCACCGTGTCGAACAGCAGTCTCGCCTGCGGCGCATGCCGGCGCACCAGCCCGGCGTATTGGCCGGCGACGGTATGCCGGCACAGGATCACCGCGTGCAGTTCGCTGCCGTGCTCGCGCAGCCAGCGCGGCAGGTCCGCCACCCACGGCTTGCACAGCACTTCGCAGCCCAGCGCGCCGAGCGCGTCGATCTCCACCGGGCTGGCGCGGCCGTCGTCGGGCAGGAAGGCGGTGCTCCAGCCCTGTTCGTCGAGCAGGCGCAGGATCGCGCACAGGCGCAGCGAGCCGGAGTCGCGCGAGGGTTCCGGCGTCATCGCGTCCACCACCAGCACGCGGCCGCGCCGGCGCCAGCGGATCGCGCGCTCGAGCGGCGTGCCGGCAGGCGGCTGGGCGGCGAGTTCGGCCGTCCATTTGCCGACGAACTTCGCCCGGTTGGGCCGCTGGTGGCGCTTCATGCCGCGGTCGAGGTCGGTGCCGGCGCTGATCCCCTCGCAGTGGATCACCGTGCTGGCCGGCTCGTAGTACACGCGCAGGCCTAGCCGGCGCACCGCGAACGCCAGGTCGGCGTCCTCGTAATAGGCCGGTGCGTAGCGCGGGTCGAAGCCGCCGACGCGGCCGAACACTTCGCGGCGGATCAGCAGCGAGGCGCCGGAGACGTAGTCGACCTCGCGCCGGCAGCGGAACAGCGGCAGGTCGCGCGGCTCGAAGCGGCCGGTGGTCCAGCAGCTGCCGTCGGCAAACACCAGGCCGCCCGCTTCCTGCAGTCGCCCGTCGGGATAGACCAGCCGGCTGCCGGCGATGCCGCAGTCGGCCCGCTCGGCGAAACAGCGCAGCAGCGCATCCAGCCAGCCGGGCGTGACCTGGGTGTCATTGTTGAGGAACAGCAGGAACTCGCCGCGTGCCATGGCGGCGCCGGCGTTGCAGCTGCCGATGAAGCCGAGGTTGGCGGCGTTGCGCAGCAGATGCAGGCCACCGACCTGGGCCAGCGTGGCGGCGCTGGCGTCCGGCGAGGCGTCGTCCACCACGATCACCTCGAACGGCACCTGCGTGCCGTGCTTCGCCAGCGAACGCAGGCAGGCGAGGGTATGGGCGAGTTCGCCGTGGACCGGGATCACCACCGATACCAGCGGCTGCTCGCTGACCGACAGCGCGAACGACGCGAACGGTTCGTCCAGCGGCAGCAGGGCCAGCGCCTCATCCAGTTCGGGGCGCGACTGGAACTCCTGCCGCACGCGCGCCAGCGTGCCGCGCCAGCCGCGCAGCGCCAGGCTGGCGCGCGTGCGCTGCCACAGGTAGCCCAGGCGCTTGACTCGCCAGTGCAGGTTGCCGATCAGCGGACTGCCCTCGGCCACTCGGAGGTTCTGGTCACTCGGCCCGGAGCCGGCTTCCGGCGTGACCCAGGAGGCGATTTCATGCGAGCCCTCGACCTCACGGATTTCGTGGAGCGCGGCGGTGCGCATTCACCCGGTGGAACGGGTTCATCGGTACACCTCGCGGCGGTTGCCGACGCGAACCGCCAGAATGCACAAGACGCCGTCCTGGATGTCCGCGATGATGCGGTAATCACCCACTCGGTATTTCCAGAAATCACCAAGCTTGGAGCCTTTCAGCGCCTCGCCGAGGCTGCGCGGGTCGTCCAGTGGCGCGACGCGAGTGCTCAGGAATTTCAGAATGCGCTGGCGTGTTTGTGGATCGAACTGGTGAATGTTTTTCTGGGCGAGGGATGACAGCTCAATCCGCCAGGTCATACTGCTTCATGACGTCAGCCAGTGACGTGGTTTTACTGCGTCCTGCGCGGACCTTGATCAACTCCTGTTCGGCAAGATACAGGTCCTCCAGATCGTCGATGTGCTCGACGATGGCCTCGCGGACATAGTAGGTCTTGGTCCGGCCAGTAGCTTTCGCCAGTGCGTCCAGGCGCAGTTCGATAGCTTCAGGTAGTCGAATGGCGAGCATCGGGTTTCTCCAGGTGCAGTGCTATACAAGTATAGCTTCACGCTTTCGCTGCGGCCAGCAACTGTTTTTCCGCTGTTTGGCGAGCCTGGAAGGCCTCGAAAGGTGGCGGCAACCGGCTCTGGGAAGTCCTTGTCCGCTGCCACAGGTAGCCGAGGCGCTTGAGTCGCCAGTGCAGGTTGCCGGCGTGCCATGACCTCTGGTTGACCGCAATGCCCTGTTGCAGGAGGCCCCTCTCCCGTCGGGAGAGGGGTTGGGGTGAGGGTTCGGGTGTGGCACGGGATGCAAGTTTCGACGGATCTGTGGTGTCTCGCTTCGCCCGAACCCTCATCCGGCTCTTCGAGCCACCTTCTCCCGGAGGGAGAAGGGAAAAGCGTCGTCGCCAATCGGGCGGGTCAATGGACAGCCGCAAGCTCAGAGGTTCTGGTAATTCGGCCCCGAGCCGCCCTCCGGCGTGACCCAGGTGATGATTTCGTACGGGTCCTTGATGTCGCAGGTCTTGCAGTGCACGCAGTTGGCGGCGTTGACCTGCAGGCGCTTGCCGTGCGGCATGCTGGCGTCCTCCACCATCTCGTAGACTGCGGCCGGGCAGAAGCGGGTGCAGGGGTTGTCGTATTCCTCGACGCAGCGGGCGGCGCAGATGTCGGTGTCGGCCACGTGCAGGTGCACCGGCTGGTCCTCATCGTGCTCGGTGGCGGCGAAAATGCCCTGTTGCAGGAGGCCCCTCTCCCGTCGGGAGAGGGGTTGGGGTGAGGGTTCGGGTGTGGCGTGGGATGCAAGTTTCGACGGATCTGTGGTGTCTCGCTTCGCCCGAACCCTCATCCGGCTCTTCGAGCCACCTTCTCCCAAGGGGAGAAGGGGAAAGCGGGTTAAGCACCGCTTCGCCCGAACCCTCATCCGGCTCTTCGAGTCATTGCGGGGCGGAGCTGTCTGCCACCATCTCATAGACGTTGGCCGGGCAGAAGCGGGTACAGGGGTTGTCGTATTCCTCGGCGCAGCGGGTGGCGCAGATGTCGGTGTCGGCCACGTGCAGGTGCACCGGCTGGTCCTCGTCGTGCTCGGTGGCGGCGAAAATGCCCTGTTGCAGGAGGCCCCTCTCCCGTCGGGAGAGGGGTTGGGGTGAGGGTTCGGGTGTGGCGCGGGATGCAAGTTTCGACGGATCTGTGGTGTCTCGCTTCGCCCGAACCCTCATCCGGCTCTTCGAGCCACCTTCTCCCGAGGGGAGAAGGGGAAAGCGGGTTAAGCGTCGCTTCGCCGAACCCTCATCCGGCTCTTCGAGCCACCTTCTCACCCGCAAGGGGACTCCCTAGACCAACGAGGGAGTCCCCCCGGCTCTGCCGGGGAGGCAGTAGAAGTTTGACGTTTACAGGAGTCCATCGGGGA
>NZ_JBYTEM010000010.1:0-97244 GCF_058789735.1 Rhodanobacter sp. FW106-PBR-R2A-1-15
GTGGCTTGGGTCTGGTTAGTCGAAGCGCGTATCCTCGCCACTAGACTCGCAAGCTGATTGTTTTGTCGACACCCTCTCAGTGCTTGTGAAGAAAACCACTTCCTGTGTTTTCTTCTATCGCGAGTCCGGCACATGTGTGCATGCCATCCATGGCATGCCCCCTGTGGGCCAGCCTGCGGCTGTTCAAATCCGCTCCCGGCGGATTTGTCCGGACTCGCTCACGCGAATCAGGCACTGGCGTGCCCGATCCGCGCCCGGCCATGCATGGCCGGGCTTCGAGGTTGAAAAACTCAACCGCTCAGCCCGTGCGGGCGGCCGCGTCGAGCAGGTCGGCCGAAAGCGCCGAGGCGGCCGGCACGATGCGCGCGAACCCGGCCACACGCGCCGCCACCGCCAGCCGCTCGCTGCTGACCACCGCGGTCGCCGCACACAGCCGCGCCCACGCCGCCGCCGGCAGCCCCTGCTGCAGGTGATGCAGCGCCTCGGCGCTGGACAGCAGCACCCGCGCCGAAGCCGGCAAGCGCAGCAACGCCTCGATGTGACGCCGGTCCAGCCGCGGCGGCACCCGCCGGTAGACATGCACCTCCTGCAACTGCGCGCCACGGGCGGCGAGCTGTTCGCGCAGCACGCCGCGACCGCCGGGCGCACCGACCAGCGCCACCCGGCGACCGCGCAGTTCCCGCAACTCGGGATGTTCAAGCAGGCCTTCGCTGTCCTGCCGCTGCGGCGCCAGCGGCGTGGCGATGCCGTGCCGGCGCAGGGCCCGCGCGGTGCCCTGGCCTACCGCCAACACCGCGGCCGTGGTTCGCAGCGGCAACAAGGCGGCGGCGTGGCGCACCGCGGCCGGGCTGGTGAAGACGATCAGCTCCGCCGCCAGCGCCGCGCGCAGGCCACGGCGCGCGTCCACAGCATCCGCCACGCTGCGCAGGGCCAGGCCCGGCAGCAGCAGCGGCACGCCACCGAGTGCACGCACCCGGCGCGCCAGTGCCGACGCGGTGCCGGCCGGGCGGGTGATCACCACGCTGCGGCCGCGCAGATCCGGCTTGTCCCGGGGGTGTTGTCGTGCGGTCACTGTCATGGCCCCAGTGTAGCGGCCGCCCTACACTGGCGGGCTCCCCTCCGCAGGAACCCCGACCACGTGAGCAGCACCGACGACGCCACCTTGCACGCGCAACAGCTGATCCGCTTCATCCGCGACGAAATCCCGCTGGCCCGCGCGATGGACCTGCAACTGGCCGGTTGCGACGACGGGCACCTGGCCCTGCACGCGCCGCTGCCGCCGAACGTCAACGACAAGGGTTGCGCGTTCGGCGGCAGCCTGGTCAGCCTGATGACCCTGAGCGGCTGGGCGCTGGTGGAACTGGCGCTGCGCCGGCGCGAACTGGACTGCGACGTGTTCGTCGCCGAATCGACCGTGCGCTACCTGACGCCGCTGTGGCGGGACTTCCGCAGCGAGGCACGGCTCGCCGCCGAGGCCGACTGGGCCACCTTCTTCAGTACGATCGAGGCACGCGGCAAGGCGCGCATCGGCGTCGACTGCGTGGTGCCCGACGAGGTCGGCGCGCCCGCCTGTACCCTGGGCGCGCGCTTCGTCGCCAAACGCCGCGGCTGAAGTCGCTCGCCGCCACTTGGTGCAGAATGGCCGGATATCCATCGGGGGAGGAGCCATCCATGCGTCGCATCCTGAGCATTCTCGTCGTGCTGCCCGTGCTGCTGCTGGCCAGCTGCGCCACCAAGACCCGCAGCGACGCGCTGACCACCACGCTGAAGGCCTACGGCAGCACCTTGCGCTGGGGCGACTTCCGCAGCGCCGCGCAGTTCATCGACCCGGCGATGCGCACCGCCCATCCGCTGACCCCGCTGCAGCTGGCGCGCTACCAGCAGGTGCGGGTGAGCGAGTACGACGACGGCGCCGGCCCGGTGCCGAGCGGCGACTTCGACGTGCAGCAGACCGTGCTGATCAACCTGGTCAACATCCACACCCAGTCCGAGCGCAGCGTGGTCGATCACCAGCGCTGGCACTACGACGAGAAGGCCAAGCGCTGGTGGCTGACCAGCGGCCTGCCGGACATCACCCAGGACTGAGCCGCGCGCCCCGCGACATATCCGTATAATTGCCGGTTTACCCGAACTGGTGCGGCCACGGCACCTGTGGACTGACGATGAACGATTTCCTGCACAAGCTGCCCGAATTTGTCGGCAACCATGCCGCCTTGTCCGCCCTGTTCGTGATCCTGCTGCTGGCGCTGATCGTCATGCAGGTCAGTACGCTGTTCAGCAAGATCAAGGAGCTCAGCCCGGCCGGGCTGACCCAGCTGATGAACCGCGAAAGCCCGCTGCTGATCGACCTGTCGGCAATCGCCGAGTTCGAGAAGATGCACGTGCCCGGCGCCCGCCACGTGGCAATGAGCCAGTTCGACCCCGAGCACAAGGACCTGGCCAAGGCGAAGGAACTGCCGGTGGTGGTGATGGACAAGGATGGCCGCGGCAATTCGCTGAAGGCCTCGCAGCGGCTGGCCAAGGCCGGCTTCGGCAAGGTCTACACGCTGGGCGGCGGCGTGCTGGCCTGGCACGCGGCGCAGCTGCCGGTAGCCAAGGGCAACCGGTAGGAGCGCGCTGGCGCGCGATGCTTTTGCTTCTGCTTTTGCGAATCCCGAATCCCGAATCCCGAATCCCGAATCCCGGCTCCCGGCTCCCGGCTCCAAGAGCATCGCCCGCGAGCGGGCTCCTACGGCAACGGCAGGTCGTGGATGCCGGCGCGGCCGGCGATGATCTGCGCCAGCACGTCCGGCGCGTACTCGAACGAGTCGTAGTACAGCCGATCCTCCGGCAGCCCCGCGGCGAGGAACAGCGGGTGCGCGGCGTCGATCATCGCCGGCGGGCCGCTCATGTACAGGTCGTGGCCGGAGAGGCCGGGCTGATCGGCCAGCACCGCCTCGTGCACCAGCCCCATGCGCAGGCCATCGGCCAGTTCGGGGTGGGAGACCACGGCGTGGAACGTCAGGTTCGGCACCTCGCGCGCCCACCGCTCGGCCAGCGCGCGCAGGTACAGGTCGGCCGCGCTGCGCGCGCCCCAGTACAGCCGCATCGGCCGGCGCGTGCCCAGTGCAATGAAGTGTTCGACGATCGCCTTGACCGGGGCGAAGCCGGTGCCGCCGGCCATGAAGATCATCGGCCGCTCGGAATCCTCGCGCGGCACGAAGGTGCCCAGCGGCCCCTCCACGCGCAGGCGGTCGCCGACCTCGAGCACGTCGTTGACCCACGAGGTGAAGCCGCCACCGGCGACGTGGCGCACATGCAGCTCGATCGAACCGTCCCGCTGCGGGCCGTTGGCGATCGAGAACGGCCGGCGCCGGCCGTCCTCCAGCAGCACGTCCAGGTACTGGCCGGGCAGCCGCCGCAGCCGGCGCTCGCCGCGATCCGGCAGCAGGCGCAGGCCGATCACGTCCGCCGCCAGCCGCCACTTGGCGGCCACCACCACGCCGAGCTGGCGCCGCGCGATGTCCTCCACCGAGGCCACCTCGCGCGCTTCCAGCAGCAGGTCGCCGCACGGCACCGCCTGGCACGGCAGCACCGCGTGATGGGCCAGCGCGCCGGCATCCAGCGCCAGCGGCGGGTTGCGCGGGTATTCGCAGCGCCCTTCCAGCAGGGTCGCCTTGCAGCTGCCGCAAACGCCGGCGCGGCACGAATACGGCAACGCCACGCCCGCGCGCTGCGCCGCTTCCAGCACGGTTTCGCCGGGGGCCACCGGAAAGCGGCGGCCGGAAGATTTGAGGGTGACGATGGGCACTGGGTGCATTGTCGCGACGATCACAGCGGACAACAATGCGGGTTCGCTTTACAGGAATCAACGATGAGCCTCTGGAAACAATCCACCGACCTCGCCCGCCTCAACGGCTGGTGCGCCAACACCCTGATGGAGACGCTGGGCATCCGCATCACCGCAGTCGGCGACGACTGGCTGGCCGGCAGCATGCCGGTCGACCGGCGTACCCACCAGCCGTACGGCCTGCTGCACGGCGGCGCCTCGGTGGCACTGGCCGAGACGCTGGGCAGCACCGCGGCCATGCTTACGCTCGATCCCGAGAAGGAACGGGCGGTAGGCCTGGACATCAACGCCAACCACGTGCGCGGCGTGCGCGAGGGCAGCGTCACCGGCACCGCGAAGGCGCTGCATATCGGCCGCACCACCCAGGTGTGGGAGATCCGCATCGAGAGCGAGGAGGGCACGCTGGTGTGCATCGCGCGCCTCACCATGGCGGTGATCCCGGCACGCGGCATGGGCGTGCGTTGATCGTGACGTTCCCGCGAGCACCCGCCCCTCACCTCAATCCTCTCCCCTGCGTGGGGAGAGGAGGCGAACGAAAGAGGCGCGGTACCCGATGACAGCCGGCACGCCGTACGCCAGCCTCACTCCCGACCTCGTGCTCGACGCGGTGGGCGCCTGCGGCTTGTGGCCGGATGGCCGTCTGCTCGCGCTGAACAGCTACGAGAACCGGGTGTGGCAGGTGGGCCTGGAACACGATGGATTGGAGCCGGCCGCGCCGGTGATCGCGAAGTTCTACCGGCCCGGCCGCTGGAGCGACGCGGCGATCATCGAGGAACACGCGTTCACGCAGGAACTGGCCGAGGCCGAACTGCCGGTGGTGGCGCCGCTGGCCTTCGGCGGCCGCACCCTGCTGCATCACGGCGGCTTCCGCTACGCGCTGACGCCGCGCCGCGGCGGCCGCGCGCCGGAGCTGGAGGCGACCGATCAGCTGCAGTGGCTGGGCCGGCTGATCGCACGTCTGCATCTGGTCGGCGCGCGAGCGCCGTTCGCGCATCGCGGCCGGCTCGACCGCGACACGATGGTGCAGCAGCCGATGCATGCGGTGCTCGCCTCGTCGCTGCTGCCGGCCGCCCTGCAGGGGAACTACCGTGCCGCCGCGACGCGGCTGGATGCGGCGATCGCCGCACGCCTGGAAGCGGTCGGCCCGGTACGCCAGCTGCGCCTGCACGGCGACTGCCACCCCGGCAACCTGCTGTGGACCGATGCCGGCCCGCACTTCGTCGATTTCGACGACGCCCGCAGCGGCCCCGCCGTGCAGGACCTGTGGATGCTCGCCAACGACGAGCGCGCGATGGACGCCGTACTCGAGGGCTACCGCCAGTTCCGCCCGTTCGACCACGCCGAGCTGGCGCTGGTGCCGGCGCTGCGCGCGATGCGCCAGCTGCACTACGCCGGCTGGATCGCCGCGCGCTGGCACGACCCGGCGTTCCCCGCCGCGTTCCCGTTCGCCGCCGAATCGCGCTGGTGGGAACAGCACGTCGCCGACCTGCACGAGCTGGCCGACGGACTCGAATAGCTCCACAACCAGGTAGGAGCCCGCTTGCGGGCGATGCTCTTGGAGCTGGGATTCGGGATTCGGGATTCGCAAAAGCAGAGCCTCGCCCGCAAGCGGACTCCTACCGCGGCTCCTACCGCAAGAACTTCCTTCCGCGCACGCAAGCAGGCATGCTTGGACGGATACCCGCGAGCCGAGCATCCCATGAAGCGATCCAAGACCGCCGCCCTGCTGCTGATGAGCACGGCCCCGCTGTTGCTGACCGCCTGCGACCGCAGCGAAAGCGCGTCGCGCGAAGGCCTGTACACCTCGGTCGAGGCCTGCGTGGCGCAGACCAACGACCGCGATACCTGCCAGCAGGCGTTCGCCAAGGCACAGCGGGATGCGACCACCAATGCGCCGCGCTTCGCCAACCGCGAGGCGTGCGAGGCCAGCTACGGCAAGGAGCAGTGCGCCGAACGCAGCGATGGCGCCAACCATTCGTTCTTCGGCCCGCTGATGACCGGTTTCTTCCTGTCGCAGATGATGCGCAACGGCATGGCCGCGAACGGCTTCAACAGCGCGCCGGCGTTCCGCGACAGCAACGGCGGCTGGCAGCGCCCCGCCGCCGGCGCCGGTACGGGCGGCGTCTATCGCGGCGGGGCCGGCACCGCGATGGTGCCGGTCAACGCCACGCCGAACCGCGCGGTCACGGTCAGCCGTTCCGGCTTCGGCAGCTCCGGCAGCAGCCGCGGCATCGGCGGCTGATGCGCCGCGTCGCCACCGCCGCGCGCCCCGACTGGCGCGCGAAGGCCGCCGAGTGCGGCTTCGGCTTCCACACCATCGACGATGCGCCGTACTGGGACGAGTCGGCGTACTACGCCTTCACCCTGCGCGAAATCGAGGACGACCTCGAAGCGCCCAGCGAAGAACTGCACGCGATGGCGCTGGACATGGTCGAGCGCATCGTGGGCAGCGAGCGGCACATGCAGCAGTTGGCGATCCCCGAGCCGTACCGCGACTGGATCGCCGAGAGCTGGCGCAGGCGCGACCCCCACCTGTACGGCCGCCTGGACTTCGCCTACGACGGCACCGGCCCGGCCAAGCTCTACGAGCTGAACTACGACACGCCGACCTCGCTGTTCGAGGCCGCGTTCTTCCAGTGGCAGTGGCTTGAGGACCAGCTCGCGCACGGCCAGCTGCCGGCCGGCAGCGATCAGTTCAACTCGATCTACGAGTCGCTGGTGGAGGCGTTCGGCACCATTGCGCGCCGGATCGCGCGGCCATTCCTCTTTGCCGCCGTGCGCGATTCGGCGGAAGACCAGGGCACCGTGGCCTACCTGCGCGACTGCGCGCTGCAGGCGGGCATCGACTGCGGGCTGCTGGCGATCGAGGACATCGGCCTGTCCGAGGACGGCCGCTTCACCGACCTCGACGACCAGGTGATCGGCTGCCTGTTCAAGCTGTACCCGCTGGAGGATCTGTTCCGCGAGTCGTTCGGCGCGTACCTGCCGCGCGCCGGCCTGCAGCTGATCGAACCGCCGTGGAAGGCGCTGCTGAGCAACAAGGGCATCCTGCCGCTGCTGTGGGAAGCGCACCCGGGCCACCCGAACTTGCTGCCGGCGATGTTCGACGATGGCGGCGAGCTGCCGCGCGGCTGGGTGCGCAAGCCGCTGCACTCGCGCGAGGGCGCCAATATCGCAATGCGCCTGGACGATGGACGCCAACTCGCCACCGGCGGCCCCTACGACGGTCCATGCATCCGCCAGGTCTGCCACCCGCTGCCGACCTTCGACGGCCACCACCCGCTGCTCGGCAGTTGGGTAGTCGGCGACCGCGCCTGCGGCATCGGCATCCGCGAGGACAGCACGCTGATCACCCAGGACAGCGCGCGCTTCGTGCCGCACGCGATCGTCGAGGAAGCGCGCGGCGTGCTGATCGCCTGAGAGCCCGCGCGCCGACGGCTCCCGACGCGGGATTTCCGCAGACTTCGGACAGGCTCTAAGCTTGCGTCTTTTTCCGCACAAGGCCCCGCATGCGCACCGTCCTGTTCCGCCTGATCGGCGTCCTCGAAATCGCCGGTGGTTTCTACGGCGTGGCTGCGATGTTGCGCCGGTTGCTGCCGTTCGGTGCGCACGACAGCCTGGTCGCCCTGCTCGGCCTGGCGCTGTACGGCTTCGTGCTGGCCGCAGGCATCCAGCTGGTGGCCGGCAGCGAGCACGGCGTGCGCATGTCGCGCTGGGCGCAGCTGCTGCAGCTGCCGCTGATCGCCACGCCGCTCTTCAGCTACGGCCTGCACTGCGGCGCCTTCGTCAACGTGTTCGCCACCCTGCAGGCCACGCCGCGGCTGGGCCTGGACTGGCACTTCGGCACGCAGGGTTTCGTGCTCGCCGCGGCCGGCCCGGCGGTGTCGCGCCTCGGTATCAACCTGCTGGCGCTGCTCTCCTGGCTGGTGCTGCGCCTGCGCTGACACTCCTGCTCCCTCCCCTGCGACGCAGGGGAGGGCCGGGGTGGGGTGCCTTTGATCTTCCCTGCCAGCCCGAGCAACCCCTCCCAGCCTCCCCTGCAGGCAGGGGAGGAACCCGGGCAGCGGCTATCATGCGCGGATGAATACGCCCGCCGCACTCCCCGTCATCCGATTGAAGTCCGACCGCGCTCCCGGCCACCCGTGGGTGTGGTCGGCGCAGCTGCACAAGCCGGAGGCGAAGCTGCCGCCGGGCAGCGTGGTCGAGGTGCACGACGCGAAAGGCCGCTTCATGGGTCGCGCGCTCTGGAACGGCCACGCGCGCATCGCGTTGCGCCTGCTCGACACGCATGCGGATGCGGTGATCGACGCTGACTGGATCGCCGCGCGGATCGCCCGCGCGGTGCAGCTGCGCCGCGACTGGCTGCAGCTCGATGCCGTCAGCGACGCCTGGCGCGTGGTGCACAGCGAGGGCGACGGACTCTCCGGGCTGATCGTGGACCGCTACGCCGACGTTCTCGTCATCGAATACTTCGCTGCCGGCATGTGGCGTTTCCGCGAGGCGATCCACACCGCCTTGCTCACGCATTTCCCAGGCGCGCAGCTGTACTGGTTTGCCGAGTCGCACGTGCAGAAGCAGGAGTCGTTCGACTGCCGCAGCCCCGAGGTGCCGGCGCCATTCGAGGTGCACGAACATGGGCTGCGCTTCCACGCCGCGCCGGGCCTGGGCCACAAGACCGGCTTCTTCGCCGACCAGCGCGACAACCGCAAGCGCTTCGCGGAACTGGCGAAAGGCCGTCGCGTGCTCGACCTGTGCTGCAATGCCGGCGGCTTCGCCGTGCACGCGATGGCGGCCGGCGCGCGCGAGGCGGTCGGCGTGGATCTGGATGCGGGCATCCTGGAAGTCGCCCGCGCCAACGCCGCCGCCAACAACGTCGCGGTGGTGTTCGAGCAATCCGACATCTTCGACTGGGTGCGCGCCGCGGTGACGCGCGGCGAGCGCTACGACGCGGTGGTGCTCGACCCGGCCAAGCTCACCCGCGACCGCAGCAAGGTGATGGACGCGCTGAAGAAATACTTCGCGATGAACCGCATGGTGCTGGACATCATCCCGCCTGGCGGCCTGCTGCTGACCTGCTCGTGCACCGGCCTGGTCGGCGAGGCCGAGTTCCTGGAGATGCTGCGCCGGGTGGCGCTCAACGCCGGCCGCGAGATCCAGGTGCTGGAAGTGCGCGGCCCCGGCGCCGACCACCCGTTCCGCACCGACGTGCCGGAAGGCCGCTACCTGAAGGCGGCGTTCTGCCGGGTGGAGTGAGGTAGCGCGACCGGGGTAGGTTGGGGTGAACGCAGCGAACCCCAACATGCTCGCGCCGTGACGTTGGGGTTCGCTGCGCTCACCCCAACCTACGCGGCTGCGAAAACCAAAGCCGGCGGGCCGTGCCCGCCCTACGCGGCTGCGGGTGGGGCAAAACCGCCGTTTTTTTGTAGGAGGCGCCTGCGCGCGATGCTCTTTCGCTACCTGACGAAGAGCATCGCGCACAGGGTGCGCTCCACAGCAACGTGGTGTGGGTCAGGGTTTTTGCGGCAGCCGCCCGCGCAGCGAAGCGGCGTCGAACGGGCCGGCCTGCGCGACCAGCTCGCGCGCGGCACCCACCTGGTCCCAGGTGTTCCACAGCAGCACGCCGCGCACGCGGCCACCGTCCAGGTAATACACCACGCCCTCGCGGTTCGGCTCGCGCCAGTCCTCGACCACCTCAAGGCGCGTGTCGAGCAGGCCGACCGCCTCGTAGCCGAGGTCGAACAGGTCCGAATAGAAGAACGGCAATACGGTGTATTCCCCGGCCACGCCGGCCATCGCGCGGCCGGCATGGCGGCCCATGCTGACCGCCGCGTCCTCGTGCTCCACGCGCAGGCGCCGGCCCAACGCCGGATTGTGGAAATTGGCCACGTCGCCGGCGGCCCAGATGTCCGCATCGCTGCTGCGCAGCTGCGCGTCGACCACGATGCCGTTGTCGACGGCTAGCCCGGCCTGTTCGGCCAGCGCGGTGTTCGGCGTCACGCCGAGGCCGGCCACCGCCGCCTCCACGCGCAGCAGGCTGCCGTCGGACAGCGTCAGCTCGACGCCACCATCGGTGGGGTTGCTGCCCTCCACGCGCACGCCGCTGCGCACGTCCACGCCGCGATCGCGGTAGTACGCGTCGAGATAGCGCGCCAGGCCCTCGGGATAGCGCCCCGCGCCGATCGTCCCGCCGGGAAACAGCAGGCTCACCTTGCAGCCGAGGGCGCACAGCGATGCGGCCAGTTCGCAGCCGATGAAGCCGCCGCCGATCACCGCGATGAAGGCGCCAGGCTTGGCGTAGCGCCGCAAGGCCTGGTAATCGTCCAGCGTGCGGAAATGGATGATCCGCTCGCCGCCCTCGAACGGCAGCCGGCGCGGGGTGGCGCCAGTGGCCAGCAGCAGGCGGCGGTAGCGGTAGCTGTCGCCGTGGTCGTCGCGCGCGGTACGCGCGACCCGGTCCAGCGACTCGATGCGCCGCCCCATATGCAGCACAGCGCCGCTGGCCGCGGTAGCCAGGTCGATGTCGGCCACCGACTTGTCGCCCTTCCACAGCGACTTGGACAACGGCGGACGCTGGTACGGCGCCTGCGCCTCGGCGCCGACCATGCCGACGTTCGCCGCGGCATCGACCTCGCGGATCGCCTTGGCAGCCGCATCGGCGGTCATGCCGCCGCCGATGATCAGGTAATCGTGGATGTGTTCCATGAGCTTCTCCCGGGCCGACGGATCGGCCCATGATGCACCACCGCGATCGCGGTGGCGTGAATCAGGCGCAGCCGACGAGACGGCTCGACGTACACTGGATGCATCATCCCGGGAAAACGTTCCATGACGCTCGCCGAAACCCTGCTGATCATCCTGGTCATCCTCGCCGCGCTGGTACTGCTGTTGCAGGTCGCGCTGCTGCTGCGCGGCCGCGGCGACCCTGGCCTGGGCGCGAAACTCGATGCCCTGAAGGACGACAGCGCCCGCGTCGAACGCACCCTGCGCGAGGAGCAGCGCGCCGGGCGCGAAGAGCTGCAACAGGGCTTCGACCGCTTCCGCGGCCACGTGGGCGAGCAGCTCGGCGACATGTCGCGGCAGCAGGCTGAGCGCATCGACGGCTTCGGCCAACGCCTCACCGCGCTCACCGACGGCACCAGCCAGGGCCTGCAGACGCTGGCGCAGCAACTCGCCGAGGACGCACGCAAGAGCCGCGCGGAAACCACGCTGGCGCTCAACCACTCCGGCGAACAGCAGCAGCAACGTCTCGCCGCGCTCACCGCCGACAACGAGAAGCGCATGGGTGAGGTGCGCGCCACGCTGGAGAGCAAGCTCGGCGCGATCCAGCAGGACAACGCGGCCAAGCTGGAACAGATGCGCGCCACCGTCGACGAGAAGCTGCACGCCACGCTCGAAACCCGCCTCGGCGAGTCCTTCAAGCTGGTGTCCGAACGGCTCGAAGCGGTGCAGCGCGGGCTGGGCGAGATGCAGAGTCTGGCCACCGGCGTCGGTGACCTCAAGCGCGTGCTCGGCAACGTGAAGACACGCGGCGTACTGGGCGAAACCCAGCTCGGCGCCCTGCTCGAACAGCTGCTTGCGCCCGACCAGTACGCCGCCAACGTGGCGGTGGTGCCCAACGTCGACGCACGGGTCGAATACGCCATCCACATGCCCAACGGCGTCGATGGCGCCGCGCTGTGGCTGCCGATCGACGCCAAGTTCCCGCTCGAGGATTACCAGCGCCTGCAGGACGCCCAGGAAAACGCCAACGCTGTCGCCGCCGCGGACGCCGCCAATGCGCTGGAACGGCGCGTGCGCGAGGAAGCCAAGCGCATCCGCAGCAAGTACGTGGTGCCGCCGCACACGGTGGATTTCGCCATCCTGTTCCTGCCCACCGAGGGCCTGTTCGCCGAAGTGCTGCGGCGGCCGGGCCTGTTCGAGTCGCTGCAGCGCGACCACCACATCACGGTCGCCGGACCGACTACGCTGGCGGCGATCCTGACCAGCCTCAAGGCCGGCTTCCGCACGCTGGCGATCGAAAAGCGCAGCAGCGAGGTATGGCAGCTGCTGGGCGCGGTCAAGACCGAATTCGGCAAGTTCGGCGCGGTACTGGACAAGGTCAAGAAGAATCTGGACCAGGCCAGCAACCAGATCGACGCGACCGGCGTGCGTACCCGTGCCATCGAACGCAGGCTGCGCGGCGTGGAAACCGCGCCGGGCGACGTCACCCGGCAGCTATTGGACGACGTGCCCGCGACGGACGACCGCGACGACGACACCGAGACATGACTTCCCCGCCGCGGTCGGACCAGCGCCGGCTTGACGCGGACGTTAGACTGCCCCATCCGGCCACCCGAGATTCCCCATGAGCGAGCAGCGCAACCCGAACGATGTCAGCCAGGAGCAGGCCGAGGAGGCGGTGCGCACACTGCTGCGCTGGGCCGGCGACGATCCCGCTCGCGAGGGCCTGCTGGACACGCCCAAGCGGGTGGTGAAGGCGTACCGCGACTGGTTCTCCGGCTACGAGTCCGACCCGGGCGACTACCTGCGCCGCACCTTCAGCGAGGTGGACGGCTACGACGAGATGGTGGTGCTGCGCGACATCCAGTTCGAGAGCCACTGCGAGCACCACATGGCGCCGATCATCGGCCGTGCCCACGTCGGCTACCTGCCGACCAACCGGGTGGTCGGCATCAGCAAGCTGGCGCGCGTGGTGGACGGCTTCGCGCGCCGCTTCCAGGTGCAGGAGACGCTCACCGCGCAGATCGCCCAGTGCATCCAGGAGACCCTGCAGCCGGCCGGCGTGGCGGTGGTGGTCGACGCTAGCCACGAATGCATGACCACCCGCGGCGTGCACAAGCGCGGCGTGTCGATGGTGACCAGCCAGATGCTCGGCACCTTCCGCGAGGACGCGCGCACCCGCGCCGAGTTCCTGCAGTTCATCGGCATCCACGGCGGCCACCGCTGAACGTGCGGCTGGCTGCCGCGCTGGCACTGCTGGCGGCGGCGACCGCGCTGGCGCAGGACACGCGTTCGGAGTACCTGCAGGCGTTCGACCGCGACGGCGACGGCCGGGTCAGCGAGGCCGAGTACCTGGCGTACATGGGCCGCGGCTTCCAGGCGATGGACCGCAACGGCGACGGCATCCTCGAAACCGACGAATTGCCCGGTGGCCGCGGCCAGCCGATCACGCTCACGGAATACCAGGACAACCTGCGCCGGCAGTTCCACAAGCTCGACCGCAACCACGATGGCTACCTCGACGCGAAGGAACTGACCGCGCCACCGCGCTGAAGCCGATCTCCATGCAGGAGCCCGCTGGCGGGCGATGCTCTTGCTTTTGCGAATCCCGAATCCCGAATCCCGGTCCCAAGAGCATCGCCCGCCAGCGGGCTCCTACGATTTCAAGAGACTCAGGCCGAGATCGCCAGCTTCTCCGAACGGTACAGCTGGGCGGTCGCCAGCAGCGCGATCAGCGCCGCCGCCAGACTGCCGGCCAGACACAGGCCGATCTGCGCGGCGCTGACGCCGTCGCCGCGCAGCAGCTGCATGATGCCGAGGTTCTGGCCCAAGAGCGGCACCGCGTACATCCACGCCTGCGCCTTGATCGGCATGAACGACAGCAGCAGGCTGGGAATGATCGGCACCAGCATCAACAGCGAGATGTAGGTCTGCGCCTCGCGGTAACTCTTGGCGAACGCCGCCACCATCGACTGCAGCGCGGCCAGCAGCAGCACCAGCGGCAGCATCAGCAGCAGCGCGTACGTCGCGAAGTGCAGGCCCAGGTCCAGCTCCATGCCGATCTTCTCCGCCGGAATGAACTGCCCCACCACGGCGAACGCCAGCAGGGTGATCAGCAGGCTGGCGGTGGAGAACGCGCAGATCGCCGCCAGCTTGCCGCACAGGATCTTCCAGCGCGCCACCGGGTTGGCGAACAACGGCTCCAGCGATTGCCGCTCGCGCTCGCCGGCGGTGAGGTCGATCGCCAGGTACATGCCGCCCATGAAGATGGTGATCACGAAGAAATACGGCAGCATCGCGAACATCAGCACGGCGCGCGACTGCGGCGTGGCCTGGTCGCGCCTGGCCACCTGCAGCGGCCACGCGGTGCTTGGTGACAGCCCGCGCGCCACCAGCCGCATCGCGCCCTGCTGGCGCGCGTAGCCTTCCACCAGCTGGGTGACCCGCTCCACCGAGCTGTTCGCGTCGCGCTGCGAGGAGTCGTAGAACAGCTCCACCTGCACCGGCTCGCCCTGGCGCCAGGCCTTGCCGTAGCCGGGGGCGACGCGCAGCACCACGTCGGCGTCCTGCTTGCGCACCGCCTGCGCGGGGTCGGCCACCGGCGCGGCGGCCAGCACGCCGCCCGCCTTCAGTGCGTTCATCAGGTTCGGTGCGTACTCGGCGCCGATCACCGGCACCGGCAGCGGCTGCTCCGCCTTGTCCAGCTCGCGGTTCAAGGTGAGGTTGATCAGCATCACGAACAGCAGCGGGCCCAGCAGCGGGCCGGTGAGGAAGGCGCTCATCAAGGTGCGGCGATCGCGCAGGTTTTCCTTCACCTCTTTCAGGAACACGGTGAGGAAGGCGCTGCTGGGCCGGGTTTTCGATGGGGTCGTGCTCATGCCGCCAGTCCCTCATCGGTGCCGATGATCTTCACGAAGGCGTCCTCCAGGTTGGATTCGCCGGTCTGCGCGCGCAGCGCGTCGGGCGATTCGTCGGCTACCACGCGGCCGTGCGCGATCACCACGATGCGGTCGCACAGCGCGGCGACCTCCTGCATGATGTGGCTGGAGAACAGCACGCAGCGGCCCTCGTCCTTCAGCCGCCGCATGAACTGGCGCAGCGCGCGGGTGGCCATCACGTCGAGGCCGTTGGTCGGCTCGTCGAGGATCACGTTGCGCGGGTCGTGTACCAGCGCACGGGCGAT
The DNA here is from genome assembly GCF_058789735.1 of Rhodanobacter sp. FW106-PBR-R2A-1-15. Lineage (NCBI taxonomy): Bacteria > Pseudomonadati > Pseudomonadota > Gammaproteobacteria > Lysobacterales > Rhodanobacteraceae > Rhodanobacter > Rhodanobacter sp. FW106-PBR-R2A-1-15. Next base: position 14,733 of record NZ_JBYTEM010000010.1, read on the forward strand.
CGCGGTCTTCACCCGCTGGCCCTGCGAGAAACCCTCGGTGCGGCGGTCGGCGATGTCGACCATCTCCAGCGCCTTCACCAGCGCCTCGCGCCGGCTAGCCAGCAGATCCTCCGGCAGGCCGTGCAGGCGGCCGAAGTAGTCGATGTTCTCGCGCGCGGTCAGTCGCTTGTACAGGCCACGCGCATCCGGCAGCACACCGAGCTGGCGGCGCACGCCGAGCGGGTCGGCCGCCGCGTCGATGCCGTCCACCAGCACCTGGCCGCGATCGGGCGTCATCAGCGTGTAGAGCATGCGCAAGGTGGTCGTCTTGCCCGCGCCGTTGGGACCGAGCAGGCCGGTGATCTCGCCGTCGCGGGCGGTGAAGCTGACGCCGTCGACGGCTTTCACCGCGCCGAACGCCTTGTGCAAATCCCTTACCTCGATCATGGCGCGGCTCCTTAAGGGGTTGAACCGTTGAAGTCGATGAAGATCGGCGTGGGCTGCAGGCGGTCCAGGCAGCTCGCGTCCAGCGTCTTCGGCTCGGGCTGCTCGACGAAATGCTGGATCAGCTGCGGCGTGCAGCCGGTCGCCATCACGCTGTGCGCCTGGCCCTTGAGCACTAGCACGCGCGCGTTGGGCAGGCCCTTCGCCACCTCGTCGGCGTAGCGCGGCGGGGTCACCGGGTCATACTGCCCGGCCAGCAGCAGCACCGGCTTGGCCGTCTTCAGCGGAGCGTGAAAATCGACCGGGCGCGTGCCCTTGGGCCAGACCGAGCAGACCGCCTTCAGCGCATCGACCATGCGCGTGCCCAGCATGGTCTGCGCGTCCTGCGGGCGCGCCGTGAGCAGGTCCGCATCCTCGGCGCAGATCACCGAATACTGCATGCCGCTGCCCATCAGCTCGGACAGCTCGCCGGAAAGCAGTTTGGCCTGGCCGAGCAACGGGCCGACGTCGCCGCGTGCGGCGGCGTCGATCGACAGCGGCAGCAGCGCGGCGGTGGCCGGCGTATAGGCGAACATGCGCACCACGCTGGCCAGCGCATCCTCGTCCAGCATCCGCTTCACCGTCTGGTAGTTCTGCGGGTCGCGGAAGCTGACCTGGTGCGGGTTGGCGCGCAGCGCGTCGCGCAACTGGTACAGGGTCTGGTCCGGGTCGCCGAACTTCGCCTTGCACGCCGGCTCCGCAGTGCAGCGGACGAATTGCGCCTTCAGCGCGTCGTCCAGGTTGCGCGCGAAATCCTCGCCCAGCGCCAGTTCGTTCGGCACCGCGCTGTCCAGCACCACGCTGCGCACCGCATCCGGGAAGCGCCGCAGGTACTGCTGCGCCATCCGCGTGCCGTAGGACACACCGACCAGGTCGAGCGGCGGTGCGCCGAGCGCCTTGCGCACGTCCTCCAGATCCTGCGCCGCGATGGTGGTGGTGTAGTAGCGCGGATCGGCGTGACCGGCCAGCTGCTTCAGGCACGCGGCGGCGGCCGCGCGCAGCTTGTCGGCATCGAACGTGCTGTCGTCCGCCGGAGTGGTGGCCTCGGCGGTTGCCTTGCAGTCGAGCGCATTCGAGCCGCCGGTGCCGCGCTGGTCCAGCAGCAGCACGTGACGATGCGCCAGCAGCGGCTTCAGCACCGACGCCACGGTGCCGGCCGAATCGGTCGCCGCCTGGCCGGGGCCACCGGCGAGGAAGGCCAGCATGTCCGGGCTGGCCACCTGCGCACGCGAGCGCAGCACGGCCAGCTTCAGCTTGATCGTGCGGATGTGCGGATCGTCGCGGTTCTCCGGCACCGGAAAATCGGCACACCACGCCGCCGTGCTGAGCCCGCTATTCGGCTGCGCCAGCTCGCAGGCGGACAGGGTGACGGCGCCGAGCTTCCATGTCGCCGGTTTGGCCGGAGCCACTTTCACGGCAGGCGCTGGTGAGGCGATGGCCGCGGGCGGCAGGCCCTTGTCCTGCCCGCGGCGATGGCCGCTGTGGTTGGCGGCAAAGATCGCCACCGCGATGGCGACCACCGCCCCCATGCGTGCTCCGGACTTCTTGTTCACGTGCTGCTCCCTGGATCGAAAATCGATTCAATTGGACGGCCAAACAGTTTCGCAAGCTTGAACGCCAGTGGCAGGCTGGGGTCGTAGCGGCCGGTCTCGATCGCATTGACGGTCTGCCGCGACACGTCCAGCCGCTTGGCCAGGTCGGCCTGCGACCAGCCATGTTCGCCGCGCAGTTCGCGCACGTGGTTATGCATGGCGGCGGTAGCGCCGGGCGACCACCAGCTTGGCCAGGCCGAACGTCGCGAACAGGCACGGCATCACCCAGATCGCCACCGTTCCGCCGCGCACCTGCCAGCCCACATCTGCCAACAGCAGCAGGCCGAAGCTGAAAAAGCCGAAGCCGGTCGCCATGGCAGCTATCGCAAACGATTCCAGGTCGATGCGCCGCTCCAGTTCGTCCTGATCGCGCACCACCCGCACCATCGCGCGGATCGCCAGCACGATCGGCAGCAGCGGCAGCAACGCCAGCCCCACTCGCCAGGGCAGGCTGGCAAGCTTCGGCAGCAGCAGCCCCGACAGCACGATCAGCACCACATAGGCCAGCATGGCCGGGAAGAACTCGCGCAGATAGCGTTTATGGACGGCGCGCATCGGAAGCTCCAGTAGTGGTGATGGACAGCGACTCAGGCGTCATGGGATGGCACGGTCGAGGAGCGACGGCGGCGCCAACGCAGGATGCCCTGCACCAGCACGAACAGCACCGCCGCGGCCGCCATACCCACGAATATCCCGTGGTCGAAGCCGTCCCGGCGACGCCAGGCGAGCCACCCCACCAGGGCGGTCAGCCCGGCAACCAGCAGCAGGCGCCAGCGCAGCGGTATGCCGGCGTCATCGCCGGCGCAGCTCGCCTCGCTGCCGTAATGGCGCGCTAGCAGCGCCAGCGCGACCTTGAACGGCGCACTGGCCGTGCCGCGCACCAGCGGCCACGCCACTGGCAGCACGGCGACATACAGCACCATCGCCAGCGCCACCCGGCGCCGGTAACGCCTTTCCGTAAAACGCGGCATACCCCATCCCCTCCTGCGTTTCGCCTGGCGGCCGACGCCGTACACACCTGGCACCCCGCCGGTCATGTCAAGCAACCTTGACAAGTGCAGGATAGGCAGGCTTCCCGAGCCAGGTCAAGGTCACTTTACAGAAGGGTTTTCAAATTCCCGGTTCAAGGTCGCCACGCATGAAAATGGCATGATGACGGCGCGATAAATAAGTGACATAGTTCGCAGTTTGAAGTGCCGATTTTTGTCAGGGAAAGCTGACAAATTATGCGAAAAGCCTTGCCCAGCTTCAAATACGTCACTCCGGCGAGCGGCTTGGCTGGTTTGAGTAACCGTTTACGTGCAGATTCTGGCACACCGCTTGCCTTGAGCAGTCAGCCGCCTTAGAAGCCAAGGCCGGCATTCGATGTCCGGGGGGACTCCCGAAACCGCAACACACGTCGGACGGATCTCCAGCCAGCTGGTCCGGCGCTACCCGCTGCCGCCCATGCAGAACCATCACCCGTACGCACTTACAGGAACGATCGACCCATGAACAAGACCCTGCTTTGCACCGCCCTGGTTGCCGCCGTCGCCGCCACCGCCCTTGCTCCGACTGCCCAGGCGGCCAGCAGCGGCACCATCAATTTCACCGGCAAGGTGTTGGCCGACACCTGCGTCATCCAGATCAACAACAGCACGAGCAACGTGGTCGCCCTGCCGACCGTCATGACCGCCGCGTTTGGTGCGGCCGCGGGCAACGTGGCCGGCGCCACCAACTTCACCGTCGACCTGAGCAACTGCGACACGAATACCGCGAACGCCAACATGGCGTTCACCGCCGGCCCCAGCATCGACACCACCAGCGGCAACCTGAAGAACGCCACCGCCGGTGGCTCGAACGTGCAGATCCAGCTGCTAAACAGCACCAGCGCGGTCATCAACACGTCGACCCAGGCCAACGCCCCGGTCATCGCGGTCAAGGGCGGCACCGGCTTCACCACGCTCACGGCTCAGTACGTCTCGACCGCCACGGCCACCACGGCGGGCCTGGTCACCTCGTCGGTCGGTTTCACGCTGACCTATCTGTAAGCAGGCATTGACGCGCTGCAGCCAGGGGGGACGTGGCTGCAGCGCTCCTGCTGTCGATCGCCGCGATGCATTGATCCGCACGGACACCCTGATGAAAAGCCTGCTCTGCGCCCTCGGTGCAGCCTTGCTGGTGCTTGGCGCCAGTACCGGCTCCGCCCACGCCAGCGTGGTGATTGCCGGTACGCGCGTGGTGTTTCCGGCGGCCAACGGCGAGGTCACCGTGCGCCTGAGCAATGCCGGCAACCAGCCGGCCCTGATCGAGGCGTGGATCGACGGCGGCAATCCCGATTCCACCCCCGACAGCGCCAAGGTGCCGTTCCTGATCACGCCGCCGCTGGCGCGCATGAACGCGGGCAAGGGCCAGAGCCTGCGCATCGTCTACACCGGCCAGCCGCTGCCCACCGATCGCGAGTCGCTGTTCTGGCTGAACGTGCTGGAGATTCCGCCCAAGCCCACGGCGAAGCCGGGCGAAGAGCAGAACACGCTGCAGTTCGCCGTGCGTTCGCGGCTCAAGCTCTTTTTCCGCCCGGCCAACCTGGCCGGCGATCCTGCCACCGCGGCCCAACAGATCACCTGGGGCGTGGTCACGGACGGCAATGGCTACGCGCTGGAGGCCCGCAACCCCACGCCGTACCACATCACTTTCAGCAAGCTGTCGCTGAGTGTCGGCGGCGCGACGTATGCGCCGGCCAACGGCATGGTGGTGCCACGGTCGTCGCTGCGCCTGCCGGTCAAGCGGCTGGACCGCGCGCCGGCGGCGGGCAGCACGGTCGACTACACCGTCATCAATGACTTCGGTGCCGCCGCGTCCTACCAGGGCACCATCACGCCGTGAGCTGGCCGCGCGCCAGCGCCCCGGTGGCGGCCCGCCGCCAGCTGCTGTCCGCGCTGATCGGCCTGGCCTTGTGCGGCTGGGGTAGCCACGCCGTGGCCGCAACGACTGCCGCCGGCCCGAACGCCGACGCCAGCACACCGGCCGTCGACGCCATGGACGCCAGCTTCGACCGCAGCATGCTTTCCGGTGCGGGGCAGAACACCACCGACCTGTCCCGCTTCGAGCGCGGCAACTTCGTGCCAGCCGGCACCTACAGCGTCGACCTCTACCTCAACGACCGTCCGGTCGGCCGCAGCGACGTGCGTTTCGCCGCGGCATCGGCCGATGCCAGCGCCACCCCCTGCGTGACCCGGCCCTTGCTCGACAAGCTGGGGCTGCACCCGGCCGACCTGTCGGCCCGCACCGGCGCCGGGCTGACCGACGACAAGCTCTGCGTCGACATGGCCAGCGTGATTCCCGGCGCCAGCATGGCGTTCGAGATGTCCGACCTGCGCCTGGACACCAGCGTGCCGCAGGCCTACCTGGGGCAGCAGGCACGCGGCTACGTCGACCCGAAGTACTGGGACTCCGGCGTCAACGCCGGCCTGCTCAACTACAACTTCAACAGCTACCGCACCAGCAGCCACGGGCTGTCGCAAACCTCGTCTTACCTCGGCTTGAACGCCGGCGTGAACCTGGGCCGCTGGCACCTGCGCCACAACTCCTCGCTGAGCTGGCAATTCGGCGGTGGCGCGCGTTCCGGCCACCACTGGCAGAACATCGCCACCTACGCGCAACGCGACCTGCCGCAACTGCACGCGCAGCTGACCCTGGGCGATGCCTGGACCAGCGGCGAGATCTTCGACAGCATCGGCCTGCGCGGCGTGCAGATCGCCACCGACGACCGCATGCTGCCGCAGTCACAGCGCGGCTACGCGCCGACCGTGCGCGGCATCGCCGACAGCAATGCCAGGGTGACCGTGCGCCAGAACGGCATGCTGATCTACCAGACCACGGTGGCGCCCGGTCCGTTCGTCGTCGACGACCTCTACGCCACCGGCTACGGCGGCGACATCGAGGTCAGCGTGACCGAGGCGAATGGTCGCGTGCACACGTTCTCGGTGCCGTACGCCTCGGTGCCGCAGCTGCTGCGCCCGGGCGTCACCCGCTTCAGCGTGGCCGCCGGCCAGCTGCGCAACGCGACGATCGAGCACCAGCCGAACCTGGTGCAGGCGACCCTGCAGCGCGGCTTCTCCAACCTGCTGACCGGCTATGCCGGCGCGGCGGCTTCGCCCGGCTACGGCGCGCTGCTGCTGGGCGGCGCGCTGAACACGCGCTACGGCGCGCTGGCCATGGACATCACCAGCGCGCGCACGCGCATTCCGGGGCTGGACACGCTGTCCGGCCGCAGCGTGCGCCTCAGCTACAGCAAGATACTGGCGCAGACCGGCACCTCGCTGACCGTGGCCGCCTACCGCTATTCGACCAGCGGCTTCCTCGCCCTCGGCGATGCCGCGCGCGCGCGCGACTATGCGCGCCGCGGCCTGCCGGTCTTCGCCAGCGGCCCGGCCCGGCCGCTGACGATCAACGGCATGCCGGTTTCCGACCTGCTCACCCCGGCGCAGCAGGCCGCGCTGGCCGGCGTCGACTACCGCGACTATCTGGTGCCGAACGGCGTCGACCGCCAGCGCAACAGCTTCAGCCTCACCCTCAGCCAGCGGCTGGGCAGCCGCGGCGGCTCGCTCTATGTCAACGGCTCGGTGCGTGACTACTGGAACCGCGGCGGCACCGATACCCAGTTCCAGCTCGGCTACGACAACTCGATCGGCCGAGTGAACTACAACCTCTCGGCCGGCCGCGAACGCGACCTGTTCGGGCGCAGCGACAACCGCTACATGGTCAACCTCACGATCCCGCTGGGCAACGGTTCGCACAGCCCCATTTTCACCGGCAGCCTCAGCCGCGACGGCAACGGCGGCATGCAGGAACAGGCCACGCTCGGCGGCAACGCCGGGGCCGACGACCGCTTCTACTACGGCGCCACCGCCACCCACGACAGCGGCCCCAGCGCCACCGGCAGCACCGCCAGCGTCAACGCCGGCTACCGCGGCAGCCATGCGCAGCTCAACGCCAACTTCGGCGCGGGCAGCGGCTATTCCCAGGCATCACTGAACGTGGCGGGCGGCATCGTCGCGCACCCAGGCGGGGTCACCTTCGGCCAGCCGCTGGGCGACACCGTGGCGATCGTGCAGGTGCCCGACGCCGAGGGTGCGCGCGTCGGCAATGCGACCGGCGTGCGCATCGACCACACCGGCTACGCGCTGGTGCCCTACCTCAGCCCCTACGTGCTCGACACGATCGAGATCGACCCCGCCGGCCTGCCGCTGGACGTGCAGCTGGACAACACCAGCACCCAGGTGGCGCCGCGCGCCGGCGCCGTGGTGATGGTGAAGTTCAAGAGCGAGAGCGGCCGCTTCATGCTGGTCCGGGCGCACCAGGCCGACGGCACGCTGCTGCCGTTCGGCGCGGAAGTGGAAGACGGACAGGACCAGGTCATCGGCATCGTCGGCCAGGCCGGACACATCATGATGCGGGCCAGCCGGGAAGCCGGCCGCGCCACCGTGACCTGGCAGGACGCAGGCCACGAGCGCCGTTGCAGCTTCACCTACCACGTCCCCGCCGCCCGCGGCGAGGGGGTCGGGCGCTATGCCGTGCAGGACGCCGTCTGCAGCGAGTCGCCCGCCACCGGTCCGGCCGCCGCTTTCGAGAGCACGCCGCCATGAGCATCCATCCACCGCGCCAGCGGACACCAACCATGGGCCTGGCCCGCGGCGGGCTGCTGCTGCTCATCGCGTTGCTTGCAATCATGCCCGGCCGCGGCTGGGCCAAATGCTATTTCGATCCGGGCAACTCGCAGGGGACCTACTCGGTGGCGCTGCCCGCGACTATCGTCAACGATCCGGCCACCCCGGTCGGCAGCGTGCTGTACACGTCGTATCCCACGCCGATCAACCAGCCGGTTTCCTTCACCTGCGACAGCAAGGGCGGCAACGACCGCTGGGGCCTGGTGAACAAAGCCGGCAGCACCCCCGCGACGACAGACAACCTGTTCCCGATCGGCACTACCGGCATGGGCTACCGGGTACTGCAGCGCGGCAGCTATATCTACCCGTACGACTACTTCAACCTGGGAAACGGCGCCTGGTACGAGAACGATGCCGTCACCATCGAGCTGGTGAAGACCGGCACGATTGCCAACGGCACCACGCTGCAGGGTCCGCTGGCCAGCTTCAAGGCGGGCACACCGGGCAACTTCATCTACGACGCGGTGATCAACCTGGCCAACAGCCTGACCTTCACCGCGCCCGCCTGCCAGGTCAGCACCAGCAACATCACCGTGGCGCTGCCCACGGTCACCAGTCAGGCCTTCAGCGGTGTCGGTTCGGTCGCCGGCACGACGCCGTTCTCGATCGGGCTGACCTGTTCCAGCGGCGCCACCGTGCGCATCACGCTGGACACGGCCACGCCGGTCGCCGGCAAACCAGGCGTGATCGCGCCGTCGAGCGGCAGCACCGGCGGCGTCGGCGTGCAGGTACTGGATTCGTCGGGGGTGACACCGGTGTCATTCGGCGTGGCCCAGACCATTGGCGCCACGCCGAACGGTACGCTCACGGTGAACTATTTCGCCCGCTACTACCAGACCGGGAGCACGGTAAGCGCCGGCCTGCTTGGCGCCACGGCGACGTTCACGCTCTCCTACCAGTAATTTCGGACGCGTCACCAGGGCTCGCGCGGCCGGCATCCGCGCCTACGCGGCGTCGCTCGGTTCAATCGTAGGTGTGCACGACCAGCTTCGCCGCGGCGGCGCCGTCGGCATTGCGCCGGGCGTAGCTGACGAAATAATCCAGCAAACGATCGTGGCCGCGGTTGGCCGCAGTCAGGTCGATCACCTCGCGCGTGTAGCTGCGGCCGGCATCGGTGGCGGTGCGGCCGCAAGCCAGATGCTGCGCCGCCGGGCTGCCGGCTTCCTGCGCGATGGAACCGGCTTCGGCGACGACACACGTCGGCTCGACCACCGCACCGGAAAACACGACGCGACCGCTCGCCGCCCAGACGTTCGACGCGCCCACGAGCATGGCCAGACCTGCCAATGCAAAGCCAAGCGGACCGCTCATACCGCTCACCTCGTCGAGATACCGCTCCCTTGAACATGGAGCCTCTCAGCGGGCTATCGACCCCAGTCCGTCCGACCTTGATCGATTCCGGCGCACCCATTGCCGGAAATGTGATGGCGATCACATTGACCGAGCGAACCGTGACCCTGACGCGACTGGTCCGTCACTCCGCCACGGTCATTTAGCCTTGGGCAAGTGAAACGGCCGTGACGCGTCGGTGAACGGTAACCCCGCCGGGCGTCATAGCCGGGCGCCTCGCCGCGGCCGTGTTCAGCGCGACGAGATGTATTTCTCGCGGCGGATCTGCGCCACCGGCAGGCCGAAATCCTTCAGCGCATTGAAGGCGGCGTCGACCATGTTGGGGTTGCCGCACAGGTAAGCGATGTCGCGGTCGGCGTGGGGGCCGAGTTCGGCCAGCACGTTCTGCACGTGGCCATAGCGGTCGTCGGGACGCGGCACGGCGCGGGCCTCGCGGCTGAGACAGGCATGGAAGGCGAAGCCGGGGTGGACCTGGGCGAACGCCTCGAATTCCTCGCCGTAGAGCAGCTCGGCCTCGCTGCGGGCGCCGTACAGCAGCACCACTTCGCGGCCGCCCGCGGCCAGCAGCTTCCCGATCTGCGGCAGCATGGCGCGATACGGGGTGACGCCGGTGCCGGTGGCCAGCAGCAGGTAGCGCGGGTGGCGATCGCTTTCCTGCAGATAGAAGCGACCGTAGGGACCGCTGGCATCGACCACCCCGCCGACCGGCAGCTCGCCGAGCAGTTTCGTCGCCGCGCCGCCCTCGACATAGCTCACCGCAATTTCGATGCGCCCGACTTCTGTCAATCCGCCCGGCAAGCTGCCGTCGCCGACGGTGCCCACCGAGTAGCTGCGCTTGGTCGCCGTGCCGTCGTCGTAGTGGAAATGCACCTGCACGAACTGGCCCGGCTGGAACGCCAGCGGCTGGCCATCGACGCGCTCGAGCACCAGGTGGCGCACGGTGGGCGCGAGCATGCGGCTGTCGACGAGGCGGAGCTGGAAGGGGTCGGCCATGGAGCGTTTCCGGAAACGGTGAGTGCCATCCGGCAGGGCCGGACGACGGGGCGTGGCCCGCTATAATACGGGTTAACCCCTCCGGTGCAGCCCATGTCCCCGCAGCTTCCCGATACGGTCCCGGCGCTCGCCGTCGACAACCTGCGCAAAACCTACGGCAACGGCGTCGAGGCCCTGAAGGGCATCAGCCTCACCGTGCAGCCCGGCGACTTCTTCGCCCTGCTCGGCCCGAACGGCGCCGGCAAGTCCACCCTGATCGGCATCCTGTCCTCGCTGGTGAACTCCACCTCCGGCGACGCCCGGGTGTTCGGCGTATCGGTCAACAAGCAGCGCAGCGAGGCAATGAAGTTGATCGGCCTGGTGCCGCAGGAGATCAACTTCAACCAGTTCGAGAAGTCGTTCGACATTTGCGTGAACGAGGCGGGCTTCTACGGCATTCCGCGGAAGATCGCCGCCGAGCGCGCGGAGAAGTACCTGAAGGAGCTGCGCCTGTGGGACAAGGCGCACGACCAGGCGCGCATGCTTTCCGGCGGCATGAAGCGGCGCCTGATGATCGCCCGCGCGATGATGAACGAGCCCCGGTTGCTGATCCTCGACGAGCCTACCGCGGGTGTGGACATCGAGATCCGCCGCTCGATGTGGCAGTTCATCAGCGGTATCAACGCGGCCGGCACCACGGTGATTCTGACCACACACTATCTGGAGGAAGCCGAGTCGCTGTGCCGCAACATCGCGATCATCGACCACGGCCGCATCATCGAGAACACCAGCATGAAGCGCCTGCTGGCGACGCTGGACGTGGAGACCTTCGTGCTCGACGTGGCCGCCATCCCGGCCGCGCTGCCAAGCATCCCCCACGTCACCCTGCGCCGCCGCGACGACCACACGCTGGAAGCCGAGATGGCCCGCTCGCACGACCTCAACTCGCTGTTCGCCACGCTGTCCGCGCACGGCATCACGGTGACCTCGATGCGCAACAAGACCAACCGGCTGGAGGAACTGTTCGTGCGGCTGGTGGAGAGCGGCCGGCACGCGCCGGATCGGGAGCGCGCTGCATGAGCCGCAACGCCGCCGCCAACCTGGTTGCCCTGAACACCATCCTGCGCCGCGAAATCGTGCGCATCATGCGCATCTGGACGCAGACGCTGATCCCGCCGGCGATCACCATGACGCTGTACTTCGTGATCTTCGGCAAGCTGATCGGCAGCCGCATCGGCAGCGTCGAGGGCGGCTTCAGCTACATGCAGTACATCGTGCCCGGGCTGGTGATGATGAGCATCATCACCAACAGCTACGGCAACATCTCCAGCTCGTTCTTCGGCGCCAAGTTCAGCCGCGCGGTGGAGGAGATGCTGGTGTCGCCGATGCCGAACTGGGTGATCCTGACCGGCTATGTCGCCGGCGCGGTGGTGCGCGGCCTGGTGGTCGGCGTACTGGTGCTGCTGATCGCACTGTTCTTCACCGACCTGCACGTGATGCACCCGCTGATCACCTTCACCTCGGTGCTGCTGGGCGCCACCATCTTCTCCCTGGCCGGCTTCGTCAACGCGGTGTACGCGAAGAAATTCGACGACATCGCGCTGGTTCCCACCTTCATCCTCACTCCGCTGACCTACCTCGGCGGCGTGTTCTACTCGATCAACATGCTGGGCGAACCGTGGCAGGCGATCTCGCGCGCCAACCCGATCCTGTACATGGTTAACGCATTCCGCTACGGCGTGCTCGGCATCAGCGATGTGCACGTGGGCTGGGCCTTCGTGGTGATGCTGGGCTTCGTGGCGGTGCTCAGCGTGTTCGCGCTGCAGCTGCTCAAGCGCGGCGTGGGGCTGAGGTCTTGAAGGCCCGGATTCGGGATTCGGGATTGGGGATTCGCAGAAGCCACAAGCCCGCGGGAATGCGCCTTGCCGAATCCCCAATCCCGAATCCCGAATCCCGGTTCTAATCCCATGCGCGTCAACAAGTACATCAGCGAAGCCGGCCTGTGCTCGCGTCGCGAGGCGGACGAGTGGCTGGCGGCCGGGCGCGTGACCATCAATGGCGAAGTGGTCTCGACCGGGGCCAAGGCGCTGGAAGGCGACGAGGTGCGGGTGGACGGCGAAGTCGTCAAGGCGCGCATCCTGGCCGCCACGCCGGCGGCGAAGAAGGCGGTCTACATCGCACTGAACAAGCCGGTGGGCGTCACCTGCACCACCGACCAGGCGGTGGCCGGCAACATCGTGGACTTCGTCGACCACCCGCAGCGGATCTTCCCGATCGGCCGGCTGGACAAGGATTCCGAGGGGCTGATCCTGCTCACCAGCAACGGCGACATCGTCAACGAGATCCTGCGCGCCGAGAACCACCACGAGAAGGAGTACCTGGTGGCGGTGAACAAGGCGGTGACCGACGAGTTTCTCGCCGGCATGGCGAAAGGCGTGCGCATCCATGGCCAGATGACCCGGCCCTGCCGCACCCGCCGCATCGCGAAGTTCGGTTTCTCGATCGTGCTGACCCAGGGCCTGAACCGGCAGATCCGGCTGATGGCGGCCGCGTTCGGCTATCGCGTCACGCAGCTGCGCCGCGTGCGTATCGACAACGTGAAGCTGGGCCATCTCAAGCCCGGCCAGTGGCGCAACCTCACCGAGGCGGAGCTGAAGGGCCTGCTGCCCGGCCGCATGCAGTGGTGACCCCCACATGCACTCGTATGAGCCCGCTGGCGGGCGATGCTTTGAAGTCCGGGATTCGGGATTCGGGATTCGGGATTCGAAAAAGCGAAAGCATCGCCCGCGAGCGGGCTCCCCAACACAAGGTCGTGCCTGTCGCTCACGCTGCCGGCAAAGTCTGCAGATCCCAGCGCGGGCGCACCTGCACGGTTTCGTCCTGATGCTGGCCGCCGGCCAGGCGGATCGCGCCGGCGAGCGCGATCATCGCGCCGTTGTCGGTGCAGAAGTCCAGCCGCGGGAAGTACACCCGGAAACCATCCTTTTCGCCAGCCTTGGCCAGCTCGCTGCGCAGGTGGCGGTTCGCACCCACGCCGCCAGCGATCACCAGCCGCTGCGCGCTGGTGGCCGCAAGCGCGCGGCGGCACTTGATGACCAGCGTGTCGACGATCGCTTCCTCGAACGCGCGGGCGATGTCGGCGCGGGTCTGCTCGGACTGGTCAGACTGCTGCCAGGCCAGCAACACCTGGGTCTTCAGCCCGGAGAAGCTGAAATCCAGCCCCGGCCGGTCGGTCATCGGGCGGGAAAAGCGGAACGCGCCGGCCGTGCCCTGCGTCGCCAGCTTCGCCAGCGCCGGACCGCCCGGATACGGCAGGCCCATCAGCTTGGCGGTCTTGTCGAAGGCCTCGCCGGCGGCGTCGTCCAGGGTGTCGCCCAGGATCGTGTAGCGACCAATGGCCTCGACCTCGACCAGCATCGAATGGCCGCCGGAAACCAGCAGGGCCACGAACGGCGGCTGCGGCGGATCGGCCTCCAGCAGCGGCGCCAGCAGGTGGCCTTCCATGTGGTGTACCCCGATCGCCGGCACGCCCAGCGCCCAGGCCAGCGCGCGCCCGGCCGAAGCGCCCACCAGCAGGGCGCCGACCAGGCCCGGGCCGGCGGTATAGGCCACCCCGCCCAGGTCGCGCACGCCCAGCCCGGCCTGGGCCAGCGCCTCGCGGATCAGCGGCAGCAGCTTGCGCACGTGGTCGCGGCTGGCCAGTTCCGGCACCACCCCGCCGTAGTCGGCGTGCAGCTTGATCTGGCTGTACAGGGTGTGGGCCAGCAGGCCGCGGCCGGGCGCGTCCGGCTCCCAGCGCAGCAGGGCCACGCCGGTCTCGTCGCAGGAGGTCTCGATACCCAGCACGGGCTTTGAAAATTTGCCTGTTTCCACGGTATACTTCGCGGCTCGCTCTACCCAATAACCCCGTCAGCGGGGCAGATTACCACTCGGAGTTTCCATGCCCAACGTAAAAGTTCGCGAGAACGAGCCGTTCGAGATCGCACTGCGTCGTTTCAAGCGTACCTGCGAAAAGGCCGGCGTGCTGGCTGAGACGCGCAAGCGCGAGTTCTACGAAAAGCCGACCCAGGAGCGCAAGCGCAAGCGTGCCGCCGCGGTGAAGCGCCACCTGCGCCGCCTGTCGCGCGACGTCTCGCGCAAGGTCCGCCTGTACTGAGTTTCCGCCCGCTCGCCCGTCGGCGAGCCGCCCGCGTCCTCACGCGGCACATGCAGGAAACACGGTTGGCGCGGCCAGTCGCAGCCACCGCAAGCACTCCGGATTCGACCTCGGCCGGTGTTGTCCCCAGGACAACGCCGGCCTTGTCGTTTCCGTAGAATCATTACATCCACCTTCCGAGGTTCCGCCCATGACGCTCAAGCAGCAGATCACCGAAGACATGAAGACCGCCATGCGCAGCGGCGACAAGCACCGGCTGGGCGTGATCCGGCTGATGCTGGCAGCGATCAAGCAGCGCGAGGTGGACGAGCGGATCGAGCTGGACGACACGCAGGTGCTCAGCGTGCTGGAGAAGATGCTGAAGCAGCGCAAGGATTCAGTCAGCCAGTACGCCGCCGCCGGCCGCGAGGACCTGGCCGACGTCGAGCGCGCCGAGATGGTGGTGATCGAGGGCTACCTGCCGGCCAAGCTCGGCGACGAGGAGATCGACGCGCTGATCACCGCCGCGATCGCCGCCACCGGCGCCAGCTCGCCGCGCGACATGGGCAAGGTGGTGGCCGCGGTGAAGGAGAAGGCCGCCGGTCGCGCCGACATGGGCGTGGTCTCAGGGCGGATCAAGGCGCGCCTGGCCGGCTGAGCGTGCCGGCCAGGAACAGCAGCCCCAGCAGCACCAGCACGCCGGTGATCACGGCCAGCGCAATACGTTGGCGGCGCCGGCGCAGCCGCTGCCAGTTCTCCATGTCGAGGAAATAGCGGCCCTCGCCCGGACAGCGCAGCACCGCCAGGCTCACCAGCCGATGCCAGGCCATGCCCGGCTTCAACCCTAGCAGCCCCGCCGTGCAGGCGGTCGCCGCCGTGGTCGCGGCCGCCCGCTCGAACGCGCGCACGATCGCGCGTTGCCTGAGCATCATCACTGCATTGATCAGCATGGTTCGTCACTCCGGGCGGGCCAGGAAGCTTGCCGTGCCGCCGGCGCACCGGCAAGCCGCCATGCATCGCATTCACGCCAGCTCCGCTACAACCGGGGCAACGGGCGACCCCACCGTGCCGCGGGCGCCGCCGCAGGAGAAGCGCATGCTGAAGTGGGCCATCATCTTCGCCATCGTCTCGCTGGTCGCCGGCTGGCTCGGCTTCGGCAGTCTCTCCGGCGCCACCGCCACCATCGCCAAGGTGTTGTTCGTGTGCTTCCTGATCCTGTTCCTGCTGGCCGTGCTGGCGGTGATCGGCGTGGTCAGCCTGGTCTAGCAACGCTTCGGATCGGCGGCGGGACGGGAACGGCCTGGAGACGGCAGCTCGCCGTCCTCCCTGCGACATTTCGCCCCAGGTCAGCGCAAGCCGCCCAAGCCTCGTCGGCGGCGACCGACTAGACTAGGCGGTCTATGCGCGGCCTGATCCCCGACAGCTTCATCGACGAACTGCTCGCCCGCGTCGACATCGTCGACGTGATCGAGCGGCGCGTGCCGCTGAAGAAGGCCGGGCGCGAATGGACCGCCTGCTGCCCGTTCCACAACGAGCGCACGCCCTCGTTCTACGTCAGCCCGGCCAAGCAGTTCTTCCATTGCTTCGGCTGCAGCGCGCACGGCAGCGCGGTGAAGTTCCTGATGGACTACGAGCGGCTGGAGTTTCCCGACGCCGTCGAGGAGCTGGCGCAGTCGGTGGGCCTGACGGTGCCGCGCGAGGGCGGCCGCGACGAACGCCCGCGCGAGGACAAGACCGACCTGTACGCGCTGCTCGATGCCGCCACGGCCTGGTACGAGGGCGAGCTGCCGCGCAGCGCCGAGGTCCAGGCGTATTGCAGGAAACGCGGCCTGGACGCGGAGACGATCAAACGCTTCCGCCTCGGCTGGGCGCCGGCCGGCTACGACGGCGTGATCAAGGCGCTGGGCAACACGCCGCGGCGGATGGAACTGCTCAACGAGGCAGGCATGGTCGCGTCGAGCGAGCGCGGCAGCAAGTACGACCGTTTCCGCGAGCGGCTGATGTTCCCGATCCTCGACCGCCGCGGCCGCGTGATCGCGTTCGGCGGTCGCATCATTTCCAGCGCGCCTCCTGCGCGCGAAGATCAAGAAGCAGGCATCCCCGCCCGCACTTCTCAACAAAACTCATCCCCCAAGTACCTCAACTCCCCCGAGACTCCGCTGTTCCACAAGGGCCGCGAGCTGTTCGCGCTGTGGCAGGTGAAGCAGGCCAACCCCAAGCTTGAGCGCATCGTGGTGGTGGAGGGCTACATGGACGTGATCGCGCTGCACCAGGCGGGCCTGCCGGTCGCGGTGGCCACGCTGGGCACGGCGACCACGCCGGAACACACCGAGGTGCTGTTCCGCGCCGCGCCCGACGTGGTGTTCTGTTTCGACGGTGACCGCGCCGGCCGCGCCGCGGCGTGGAAGGCGCTGGAAGCGGCGCTGCCGCGGCTGCGCGACGGGCGCCAGGCGTACTTCCTGTTCCTGCCCGACGGCGAGGACCCGGACACGCTGGTGCGCAAGGAAGGCAAGGAGGGTTTCGAAAAGCGCATCCGGGAAGCAATGCCGCTGTCGGACTATTTCTTCAACGAACTGGCGCGCGACGTCGACATGGCCAGCCTCGACGGCCGCGCCCGCCTCGCCGAGCGCGCCCGCCCGCTGATCGCCCGCCTGCCCGACGGCGCCTTCCGCGACCTGATGGCACAGGAGCTGGAGAAGCGCAGTGGCGCCCGCGCGGTACTGCAGGCCGACCCTGCCACACGTCGCGCCGTGCAGCGGCCCACCGCGGTGCAGCGCAGCCTGGTGCGCAGCGCGATCTCGCTGCTACTGGCGCAGCCGGGTATGGCCGACCAGGTGGAGCGGCCTTACCGCTTCCTGCGCCTGGACAAGCCCGGCGTGGCGCTGCTGGCCGAGCTGCTCGACCGCGCGCGCGCGCGGCCCGGCATCAACTCCGCCATGCTGGTGGAGCATTTCGCCGAGCGGCCGGAATACCCTTCGCTGCAGAAGCTGATGGCGGCGCTGGCGGTGGGCGAGCCCGAGGCGCAGCGCAGCGAGTTCTTCGACGCACTGGCGCGGATGGAAGACCAGGCTGCGACCCAGCGTCGCGACGCGCTCACCGCGAAGAGCCGCGAGAGTACGCTCGACCCCGCCGAGAAGGCCGAACTGCGCGAACTGCTGGCCGCCCGCGTGCGTCCGCCGGTGACCTCGGCCTGACCACGATGAGCTGCCACCAGTCCACCCTTGCCGCAGCGGCCGCCGGACTCCACCCGACTGTGGGATCATGCCCGGTTGCGGCCGGCCAGGGTCCGCACCGGGGGGCACAAGGACACTGATGGACCTGCTGCAGCAACTGGTGACGATCTTCGCCGAGAACGGCTACGTGGCCGTGTTCATCGCGCTGATGATCTGCGGCGCCGGCCTGCCGCTGCCGGAAGACGTCACCCTGGTCGCCGGCGGCGTGATCGCCGGGCTCGGCTACGCCAACGTGCATACGATGTTCGCGCTGGCGATGTCCGGCGTGCTGCTGGGCGACTGCGCCATCTTCCTGCTCGGCCACCACTACGGCGCGCGCATGCTGCAATGGCGCTTCGTGGCGCGCGTGCTGACCCCGGCGCGCTACGTCAAAGTGCAGGAGAAGTTCGACCAATACGGCAACCGGCTGCTGTTCCTGGCCCGCTTCCTGCCCGGCATGCGCACCACCGTCTACCTCACCGCCGGCACCACCCACCGGGTGTCGTTCCTGCGCTTCCTGCTGATCGACACCATGGCCGCGCTGATCAGCGTGCCGATCTGGGTCTACCTGGGCTACTTCGGCGCCGACAACCACGAGTGGCTGGTGAAATGGATCCACCGCGGCCAGAGCAGCCTGTGGGTGCTGGGGGGAATCCTGCTGCTGACCGTGCTGGTGCTGTGGTGGAGGCACCGGCGCCGCACGCGTTGCGGGCTGGATTGAGCTGGCCGCATGTCGCTGCGTCGCTTTCGTCCGGACAACTTCACCCTCACCCTGCTCGCCACCGTGCTGCTGGCCACGCTGCTGCCCTGCCGCGGTGGCACCGCACGGGTGCTCGACGGGATCACCGACGCGGCGATCGCACTGCTGTTTTTTCTGCACGGCGCCAAGCTGCCGCGCGCGGCGATCGTGCAGGGGCTGACCCACTGGCGGCTGCACCTGACCGTGTTCGCCAGCACCTTCGTGCTGTTTCCGCTGCTCGGGCTGGCGCTGCGACCGCTCGGCCACGCGCTGCTGACGCCGGAGCTGTATCTCGGCGTGCTGTTCGTCTGCACGCTGCCTTCCACGGTGCAGTCGTCGATCGCATTCACCTCGATCGCCGGCGGCAACGTCTCCGCTGCGGTGGTCAGCGCGTCGATGTCGAACCTGATCGGCATCGTGCTGACCCCGCTGCTGGTCGGCCTGCTGCTGGCCAGCCACGGCGGCGGCGCCTCATGGCGCGGCGTGCTGGACATCATGCTGCAACTGCTGTTGCCGTTTGCGCTCGGCCATGTCGCGCGGCGCCGGATCGGCGGCTGGGTCGACCGCCACCGGCCGCTGCTCGGCTACACCGATCAGGGCACGATCCTGCTGGTGGTCTACACCGCGTTCAGCGCCGCCGTGGTCGACGGCCTGTGGCGCGACACGCCGGTCTCCGCCCTGCTCGCCACCCTGGCGATGTGCGCGCTGCTGCTGGCGCTGGTGATGCCTACGCTGACCTGGGCCGCACGCCGGCTCGGCTTTTCGCGCGAAGACGAGATTGCCATCGTGTTCTGCGGCTCCAAGAAGAGCATGGCCAGCGGCATCCCGATGGCGAAGATCCTGTTCGCCGGCCAGCTCGGCGGCCTCGGCGCGCTGGTGCTGCCGCTGATGATCTTTCACCAGCTGCAACTGATCGTGTGCGCGGTGGTGGCGCGGCGCTACGCCACGCGGGCGGCGGCGACGGATGACACATTGGAAGCGGACTGACACCGGCGCCGCTCGCCCAGGCGTCAGGAGTCGCCCGGCGCGTAGTTGAAGCCGAAGGTGAGCCAGCGCCCGTCGCGGTCGTGGCCGGCGAGCAGGTCGAAGCTGAGACCGTGCGCAAACGAGCGCCGCAGCCCGGCCTGCGCCGCGCCACCGACGACACCGCGCGGCGTAGAGTTCGGCGAGGCCGCTCCAGTGCGCTGCCAGCGCGTACTGCATGCCCATGCCGCCGCTTGGTCGCGGTGGCCCGTCGCGCGCGGCGTTCCAGCCCAGGTTGACGTGCACGGCCCAGGACGGATCCAGCGGCAGGCTGACGACGAGGTTGGCCGTACCCGCCGCCAGGCGGTGATCGGAGCGGCGCCCGCTGCTGCCCAGCGAGACGGCGGCGCCCGGGGCGGCCTCGTCCATGTCGAGCATGGGTGCGCTTGAGGCCGGCGCTCAGCCACGGCCCCGACGGCGCCCCGGCGCTGGCGCTGCCGCCCAGGCTGTACTCCACCCCGCCCGGCCGCAGGCCGGCACGGCCGTAACCTCACCACCGCCGCGCAAGCGCAACCAGGATTCGAGCTGGCAGCGGCCATCCGGCACGGTGCCGGCGTCATCGACCAGCAGACTGGCTCCCGCCCGCGCCGCGCACGGCGACAGCAGCATGGCGGCCAGCACGAATGGCACCACCAGGTGGCGCATGGTCGCTGCTCCCGGCCATGGTCACAGCCAGCGCCCGTAGCGGCGGATGTACACCAGCTTCATCAGCTGGGTCAGCACGCCGTAGGTGAGCACGGTCAGCGCCACCCAGCCGAAGAACGCCGGCGGCAGCGGCACCATGCCGATCTTGGCGCCGAGCCCGATGAACGGGATGAACAGGCCGATCAGGATGATCGCGCTGGTCAGCGCCAGCACCGGGGCCGAGGCGATGCTCTGCAGGAACGGAATCCTGCGCGTGCGGATCATGTGCACGATCAGCGTCTGCGTGAGCAGGCTCTCGACGAACCAGCCGGACTGGAAGAACGACTGGTGCGCCACCGAGTTCGCGCCGAACACGTGCCACAGCAGCAGGAACGTGGTGATGTCGAAGATCGAGCTGACCGGGCCGATCCACACCATAAAGCGTCCGATGTCGCTGGCGTTCCACTTGCGCGGCTTGCGCAGGTACTCGTCGTCCATGCGGTCGAACGGGATCGACAGCTGCGAGATGTCGTAGAGCAGGTTCAGCACCAGGATCTGCAGCGGCAGCATCGGCAGGAACGGCAGGAACGCACTCGCCACCAGCACCGAAAACATGTTGCCGAAGTTCGAGCTGGCGGTCATCTTGATGTACTTGATGATGTTGCCGAAGGTGATGCGGCCCTCGATCACGCCCTCCTCCAGCACCATCAGGTTCTTTTCCAGCAGGATGATGTCGGCCGACTCCTTGGCGATGTCGGTGGCGGTATCCACCGAGATGCCCACGTCCGCCTCGCGCAGCGCCGGCGCGTCGTTGATGCCGTCGCCGAGGAAGCCCACCGTGTGACCCTGACGCTGCAACGACTTCACCACGCGCGCCTTCTGCAGCGGCGACATCTTGGCGAACACGGTGGTGCGCGCCACCAGCGCATCCAGCGCCGCGTCGTCCAGCGGCTCGATCTGCCGGCCCTGCGCCGAATGCTCCACGTCCAGCCCCACCTCGCGGCAGATCTTGCGCGTCACCGCCTCGTTGTCGCCGGTGATGACCTTCACCTGCACGCCATGGTGATGCAGCGCGGCGATTGCCGTGGCCGCCGAATCCTTCGGCGGATCGAGGAAGGCCAGGCAGCCCACCGCGGTCAGCCCACTCTCGTCGGCGACGCCGTACGGCCGCCCGGCCGGCGGCTGCTGCTTCACTGCCACCACCAGCACGCGCAGGCCGTCTTCGTTGAGCCCGTGCGTCATCTCCTTGATCTCGTCGCGCTGGGCGTCGGTCATCGGCACGACCTCGCCGCCGGTCCTCGCCCAGGCGCAGATCGACAGCATCTCCTCCACCGCGCCCTTGCACACGATCAAGTCGTGGCCGTCGCCGTTGCCGAGCACCACCGACATGCGCCGGCGCTGGAAGTCGAACGGGATCTCATCGACGATGCGGTAGTGCGCCGCGGCTGGCTCCAGGTCGCGATGCTCCAGTACCGCCTTGTCCATCAGATTCTTCAGGCCGGTCTGGAAACGGCTGTTGAGGTAGCCGTACTCCAGCGCCTCGTCGGATTCCTCGCCATGCAGGTCGAGATGCCGCTCCAGCACGATCTTGTCCAGCGTGAGCGTGCCGGTCTTGTCGGTGCACAGCACGTCCATCGCGCCGAAGTTCTGGATCGCGTTGAGCCGCTTCACCACCACCTTGCGGCCGGACATCGCCAGCGCGCCCTTGGCCAGGTTCGCGGTGACGATCAGCGGCAGCATTTCCGGGGTGAGTCCGACCGCCACCGACAGTGCGAACATGAACGCCTGCAGCCAGTCGTGCTTGTCGAAGCCGTTGATCAGGAACACCACCGGCACCATCACCGCCATGAAGCGGATCAGCAGCCAGCTGACGCTGTTCACGCCGCGGTCGAAGCTGGTCTGCACGCGCTGGCCCACGATGCTGTGCGCCAGCGAGCCGAGATAGCTGCGCGGGCCGGTCGCCACCACCACCGCGGTGGCGGTACCGCTGACCACGTTGGTGCCCATGTAGCAGATCGTCGGCAGGTCCAGCGGGCTGGCGTGGTCCGCCCCGGCCACGCCAGGCGCGTCCGGCGCCGCCTTCTCCACCGGCAGCGACTCGCCGGTGAGGATCGCCTGGCTGATGAACAGGTCCTTCGCGTGCAGCAGGCGCAGGTCGGCGGGCACCATGTCGCCGGCGGCCAGGTGCACGATGTCGCCGGCGACCAGTTCGCCTACCGGCACCTCGATGCGCTCGCTGTGGCCGTCGGAGGCACGCCGCGTCACCGTGACGGTGTTGCGGACCATCGCCTTCAGCTTCTCCGCCGCCTTCGAGGAGCGGAACTCCTGGGTGAAGCTCAGCAGTACGCTGATGCCCACCATCACCGCGATGATCGCCGGCCCGGTGAGGTCGCTGGAATCGGTGAACAGCTGCACCCCGGCCAGCGCCAGCAGCACGATGATGAACGGGTTCTTGAACGCGCGCAGCAGCTGCACCGACCAGTGCGGCGGCTTCTCGTGCGAGACCTCGTTGACGCCGTCGCGCCCCAGCCGCGCGGCGATCTGCCCCTCGTCGAGGCCGGCCGGCGTGGTGTCCAGCGCGGCAAGCAGCGCCTGGTTGTCGCGGAACGCCTCCTGCGCGGCCGCCACGTGCGCCGGTGCCGGCGCGCTCTTGCCCGGCGCCTTCGGGAGGGCGCCCTGGATGGATTGCTTGATCATGACCCGCTTCCGTGAACCCGCTGTTGCCTGCCACCGGTGCGAGTCCGCGGAATCAATCCGCCAGACGCGCCGGCATGGTTGCGCATGGCCGCGCACGCGGCCGCGATGGCTCCGCCGCTGGCGGAGGCCACCCCTTGCATGAGGTCGGGGCGACCATCAGCGACTGGATACCAGCGCGAGATGGCCGGACGATGGCAAGCGGACCTGTTGCGTCGACGCGGCGCGCTCGCCGGCGTCAGCACGGCGCGGCAGCTCGACCACGCTGCCGCCGGCGGGACGTTCCAGCGGGGCGGGCACGGTGATGGTGTAGGGCGCGCGCACGGTCTTGCGACGGTCGACCAGCAGCCGGCACAGTGTGCGCAACAGAGCGGAATCGCGAAGGAGCTTCATGGCCCATCTCCTCGTTACGGCGCCCACGGCGCCGCGGGAGGTGGGCCGGTCTTCCCTAGTCGAGGAAAGCGCCAGCCGACCGCGGGCGGTCGCCGCAGATCATCAGCTTGTTATGCAATGCCGGCACCCGATGCGAGCGGATGTCGACGTTGCGACTAGGGTAAACGTCCATATGCCTTGGTTAGTCAGGACAGGAAGCCAGCCAGCGCGAGCGCGCCGGAGGGCGCGCGTATTGTTGTATTGCAGCAGCGCATTGTCAATGCCCGCGACGACGAAAGTTCGCACGATCGCCGCTCAGCGCTTGTGAAGAAAACCACTTCCCGTGGTTTTCTTCAGTCGCGAGTCCGGTACACGCCCGGACTCGCTCACATGAAACAGTCACTCGCGTGACTGTTTCATGCCCGGCCATCGGGCAACCGCTCCTGCGTTGCCTCAACTCGGGCATCCATGCCCTCGCCATGCCCTCGCCGTGGCCGGTCTGAGCGGTTGAAAAAATCACAACCTCTCAGCCGATCGATACCGACGACGGGCCTGAAGGCATCAGCGGCGGCAGCAGCCAGTGGTCGACCAGCAGGAACGCGAACAGCGCCATCAGGTAGACGATGGAGTAGCTGAACACCCTCATCGCGTACAGCTCGTCCGGCGGATTCAGCAGACGCACCGCGTAATAGAGGAACGCCCCGCCCAGCACCGCGGCACCACCCAGGTAGACCAGCCCGCTCATCCCGGTCAGCGCCGGCAGCAGGGTCACCAGCACCAGCAGCACGGTGTAGAACAGGATGTGCCAGCGGGTGAACACCACGCCGTGGGTCACCGGCAGCATCGGCACCTGCGCGCGCGAGTAGTCGTCCCGGCGGAAGATCGCCAGCGCCCAGAAGTGCGGCGGCGTCCACACGAAGATGATCAGGCACAGCTGCAGCGCGTACGGGTGCAGCGCGCCGGTAACCGCGGTCCAGCCCAGCACCGGCGGGATCGCCCCGGCCAGGCCGCCGATCACGATGTTCTGCGGCGAGGCGCGCTTCAGGAACGCGGTGTAGATCACCGCGTAGCCGATCAGGCCGGCGAAAGTCAGCACCGCGGTCAACGTGTTGACCCACAGCACCAGCACCAGCATCGAGGCGATGCCCAGCACCAGCGCGAACACGAACACCTGGCGCGGATTGAGATGGCCGGTGGCCAGCGGCCGGTGCGCCGTGCGCACCATCACCTTGTCGATGCGCTGGTCGATCAGCTGGTTGAACGCGGCCGCCGAGGACGACGCCAGCCAGATGCCCAGCGTGCCGAACACCAGCACCCGCCACGGCGGCACCCCGGGCACGGCGAGGAACATGCCGATCACCGCGCAGAACACCAGCAGCGCGACGATGCGCGGCTTGGTCAGTTGCAGGTACTCATGGAAAACGCTCATCTTCACGCTCGCCCCAACGACAGGAACATCGACGCGTCATGCCGCCGCTGCGTGCGCGCCAGCGTGGCCAACAGGGTGAACAGCAGCAGGGCCGCTATCCCATTGTGTGCGGTCGCCACCGCCAGCGGCAGGCCGAAGTACACGTTGCTGATGCCCAGCAGCACTTGGGCCGCCAGCGCCAGCGCGATCGCCAAGCCCAGCGCGCGCAGGCCATGCCGCGCCGTGCGAACCGCCAGCCAGCCGAGGTAGCAGAACACCACCAGCGCGCCCAGCCGGTGCGCGATCTGGATCGCGCTGCGCGCGGCCATGTCGAGCACGCCACCCTCGTAGTTCACGCCGATGCCGCGCCACAACACGAAGCCCTCGCGGAAATCGGCGGGCGGCGCCCACTGGCCGAGGCACTCGGGGAACGAGCCCGGGCCGTAGCCGCAGGCCAGCGCGGCGTAATTCGCCGAGGTCCAGCCGCCCAGCGCGATCTGGCACAGCAGCAGCACGATGCCGACGGCCACCAGCCGGCGCAGGTCGGCAAGGCCATCGCCCGCTGCCGCCACGCCGGCGAAACGCAGCGCGGCGTAGGCCAGCAGCGCGAACGTGGCCATGCCGCCGAGCAGGTGGCCCATCACCACGATGGGCTTGAGCAGCAAGGTCACCGTCCACATGCCGAGCATCGCCTGGAAGATGATCACCGCCAGCGCCAGCACGCAGATCTTCCAGGCGCCGGGCCGCGGCAGGCGGATCGCGGCGATCAGCGGCAGCGCGATCGCGCAGGCCGCCAGTAGCGACGACCACAGGTGTTCGCCGCGCATGTACAGGCCCACGCCGAACGCGGCGAATACGGCGCCGGCGAGTACCGCCAGCAGCGCATCGCGACGCCGCCAGCTCGCCAGCAACGCCAGCAGCAGCACCAGCACGCCGAGCGTGCCGGCGAGGAAGCGGTGCACCTGCTCGCGCCAGGCTTTGTGCGCTTCGTACGGGCGATCCGGGAACGCCACGTCGGCATGCGCCACCGCCTGCGCATGCTGCGGCCAGGTCACCTGGCCGTAGCAGGTCGGCCAGTCCGGGCAGGACAGGCCGGCATTGGACAGCCGCACGAAGGCGCCAAACATCACCAGTCCAAACGCGAACACTGCCGCGAACAGTGCCAGCCAGCGCAACCAACGCAGCGAGCGCGACGACATCACTTGATCACCTTCTGCAGGTCCTTGCGCAAGCCGCTCGGATCGAAGCCGGCGCGATACAGCGACAACGCGGTGCCGTTGGATTCCACCAGCAGCGCGCTCACGCTGTCCGGCACGTCGGGCCGGAACCCGGCCAGCTTGCCGTCGATGTCGGTGCCGAGCTGCCAGTAGTTGCGCATCCCGTCGCGCGCGTCATCCACAGGCGGCGTGCCCAGGTAGAGCAGGCGCAGGCGCGACTGGTTGCGGTTCAGCGTGACTCGCGCGGCGGCCATGCTGGTCAGCGTGGCCAGGCAGCGCGCGGCGCACTCGGGGCCAGCCAGCGCCACCAGAGTCAGCCGCGGCTGGGTGTCGCGCCAGGCGTAGGCCTGGCCATCCGCCAGCCGCACGCGCAGCTGTTCGTCGACAAAGTTGCGTTGCGGCAGGATCGGCTCGCCGTTGCCCCTGGTGCCAGGCTGCCAGCCGCTCCAGCTGAGCAAGCCGGCGACGATCATCGGCACGACGAACGCCAGCACGATCAGCAGCAGGAAGAGTCGACTCTTGCGCACGTTGGCGGGGTCAGCGGCTTTCATCGGTTCTCATCGACCTTGGTGGAATCGGAGCGGCGCGGCTTGCGCTTGCGATGCACGACCAGCAGGATCACCACCGCGGCCAGCGCGAAGGTGAACCACTGGAACGCGTAGGCACGATGCCGCGCCGGCGGCATCGAGGAAAAATCGAGGTTGCGCTCGCGCTCGTAGATCGCCGCCAGGTCAGGGTCCAGCGCCAGCACCCTCGGATACAGCGGCCGTCCGAGATCGGCGGCGACCTGCGCGGGGTCCAGGAAGATCGAGCTCTTCGGCCACTGCGTCTGCCGCGCCAGCGCATTGCCGCCCATCTCGAAGCCAACCGGCGGCGGCGGCACGTACAGCCCCTGCAGGCTCACCCTGCCGATCGGCAATGGGGGCACCTGGGGCGGCTTGTCGCTACCGTTGCCGGGCAGGAAACCGAGATCGACCAGCAGCAACGGCGCGTGGCCATCCAGTACCAGCGGCGCGTACACCTGCACACCGCCGCGGCGGTCATGCTTCGGGTTGTCCAGCAGGTACACGCGGTCGGCCAGGTAATGGCCATCGACCCTGACCCGCGGGAAGCCGTCCGCCGGCGGCGCCTCGGCCACCCCGGCAAAGTCCTGCAGCGGCGCCGCCGCGGCCGCGGCATACCGTCGCAGAAGGTCTTCCTTGAAGTCGGCGCGATGCAGCTGCCAGACGCCAAGACGCACGAACAGCAACGCTCCGGCCACGGTCAGCAGCAGCGCCCACCACGAAGGACGGCGGAATCCGCTCACGCCGGGCGCCTGCCGGTGGCCGCTATACTCGCCATGTCGAACTTGACGGGATCAATCACGTGGAAGCCATCTATAAAATTGCGCTGGTAGTGGTGCTGCTGGTGGTGATCTTCAGCCTCGGTCAGGCGCTGTACTTCATGATGACCGACAAGGACGACGACCGCCGCACGGTATGGGCGCTGACCCGCCGCATCGGCCTGTCGCTGGTGTTCATCGCCATGGTCGCGTTCGGCATCTGGATGGGCTGGCTGCACCCGCACGACGTGGGCCAATGATTGTAGCCGCCACGACCGCGGCCATTTCCCGCCAAACGAAAAGCCCGCTATCCGGCGGGCTTTTTTCATGCCCGAACCCGATCCGGAGCAATGCTCCTATGAAGAATCCCGCCATGGATGGCCGGTTTTGATCTTGCCTTTCGCGACACGACGTCGCGTGAAAGCAAGAACCGGCCATGACGAGGGCATGGCGAGGGCATGGATGCCCGAGTTGAGGCAACGCAGGAGTAGCTGCCCGATGGCCGGTTCTTGATTCGCTCTCCGCAGCAAGATCTCGCGTCGCTCTTCTGAAAAGTCCGGCCACGGATGGCCGGTTTCTTGATCTTTGCCTTTCGCGACAGGACGTCGCGTGAAGTCAGAGGATATAAACGAACATGAACAGGCCGAGCCAGACCACGTCGACAAAGTGCCAGTACCACGCCACCGCCTCGAAGCCGAAGTGATGGTCCTTGTCGAAATGCCCCTTCAGTACGCGCAGCCAGATCACCGCCAGCATGATCGTGCCCAGTGTCACGTGCAGGCCGTGGAAGCCGGTGAGCATGAAGAAGGTCGAACCGTAGACGCCGCTGTGCAGGGTCAGGTTCAATTCCTTGTACGCCTCCATGTACTCGTGCGCCTGGAAGTACAGGAAGGTGGCGCCCAGCAGCACGGTCAGCCCCAGGAACAGCAGGATCTTGCCGCGATGGCCGGCGCGCAGCGCGTGGTGCGCGATCGTCACGGTGACGCTGGAGGTGAGCAGGATCACCGTGTTGAGCAGCGGCAGGCCCCACGCCGGCACGGTGCGGAACGCGCCGCCGGCCTGTTCCGGGCCGTTGCCGCCATTGGCGCCCCACGCGGCCGTGTAGTCGCTCCACAGGAATTCGTGGGTCAGCACGCCGTGGCCGTGACCGCCGAGCCACGGCACCGAGAACATGCGGATGTAGAACAGCGCGCCGAAGAATGCGCCGAAGAACATCACCTCGGAGAAGATGAACCACATCATGCCCATGCGGAATGAGGTATCCACCTGGTGGTTGTAGCTGCCGGCCAGCGACTCGTTGATCACCGAGCGGAACCAGCCGAAGAACATGGCCAGCATGCCGATCACGCCGATGGTCAGCACGGACTTGCCGAAACCGCTCTCGCCGGGCTCCGCGCCCAGCCAGTGCGCAGCTCCGAACACGGTGGTGAACATGACCACTGCGGCCACGAACGGCCAGTAGCTCTTGGTCGGAACGAAGTAAGCGTCGTGTTGCTGACCCATGGTGTAACCCCGTGGATTTCTCTTGATGACTTTGCCCCGTCGCAGCGACCGGGGAACTGCACGCCGGCCGCCGAACCGCGCCGGTTGAAGGACACCTGTAACGC
Organism: Rhodanobacter sp. FW106-PBR-R2A-1-15; assembly: GCF_058789735.1. Classification (NCBI taxonomy): domain Bacteria; kingdom Pseudomonadati; phylum Pseudomonadota; class Gammaproteobacteria; order Lysobacterales; family Rhodanobacteraceae; genus Rhodanobacter; species Rhodanobacter sp. FW106-PBR-R2A-1-15. The sequence goes on from NZ_JBYTEM010000010.1 coordinate 43,169, forward strand.
GTGGACCGCTATTTCATCAGCAGAATCTGCAGGAACGTCGACAGGTAGACCGCCAGCGCGACCACGGCAAGTATCGTGACCGTGCGCCGCACGCCGCGGCGGGATTTCCCGTCCGGCTGGGCCGTTGCCGTATGAATCGTCTGCTGCGCCATCTCTGCTTGCTCCCGAGGAGCATGCCGGCCACGGCCGGCATGACGGTCAATCGTTGACGTGGCCGTGAGCCAGTTCATCGTCGTTGATCACCGGCGGCACCTCGAAGGTGTGGTGCGGCGCCGGCGACGGGATGGTCCACTCCAGGCCCTTGGCCCCTTCCCATACGCGATCGGTGGCCTTCTTCTTCGAGAAGAACGCGCAGTGGATCAGCACGCCCACGAAGATCAGCTGGGTGGCGCCGAACAGGAAGCCGCCGATCGAGCTGATCATGTTGAAGTTGGCGAACGCCACGTTGTAGTCGGGGATGCGGCGCGGCATGCCGGCCAGGCCCAGGAAGTGCTGCGGGAAGAACAGCACGTTGACCCAGATCACGCTGTTCCAGAAGTGCACCTTGCCCCAGAACTCGTTGTACATGTTGCCGGTCCACTTCGGCATCCAGTAGTACGCAGCGCCGATGATCGCGAACAGTGCGCCGGTGACCAGCACGTAGTGGAAATGCGCCACGATGAAGTAGGTGTCGTGATACTGGAAGTCGGCCGGCACCAACGCCATCATCAGGCCGGAGAAGCCGCCGATGGTGAACAGGATGATGAAGGCGATGGCGAACAGCATCGGCGTCTCGAAGGTCATCGAGCCGCCCCACATGGTGGCCACCCAGTTGAACACCTTCACGCCGGTCGGCACCGAGATCAGCATGGTGGCGTACATGAAGAAGACTTCGGCGCCCAGTGGCAGGCCCACCGCGAACATGTGGTGCGCCCACACGATGAACGACAGGAAGGCGATGCAGGCGATCGCGAACACCATCGCCTTGTAGCCGAAGATCGGCTTGCGCGCGAAGGTCGGCACGATCTCCGAGATGATCCCGAACGCCGGCAGGATCATGATGTACACCTCGGGATGGCCGAAGAACCAGAAGATGTGCTGGTACAGCACCGGGTCACCGCCGCCGCCCGGGTTGAAGAAGTTGGTGCCGAAGTACTTGTCGGTCAGCAGCATGGTCACCGCGCCGGCCAGCGCCGGCATAACCGCGATCAGCAGGAAGGCGGTGATCAGCCAGCTCCACACGAACACCGGCATCTTCATCAGGTCCATGCCGGGCGCGCGCATGTTGAGGATGGTGGCGATGATGTTGATCGCGCCCATGATCGAGCTGATGCCCATCAGGTGGATGGCGAACACCGCGTAGGCCAGCGAGCCGCTCTGCAGCGACAGCGGCGGGTACATGGTCCAGCCGCCGGCCGGGCCGCCGCCGGGCAGGAACAGCGTGGACAGCAGCAGCACGAACGCGAACGGCAGGATCCAGAACGACAGGTTGTTCATGCGCGGCAGCGCCATGTCCGGCGCGCCCACCATCAACGGGATCATCCAGTTACCGAGGCCGACGAAGGCCGGCATGATCGCGCCGAAGATCATCACCAGCGCGTGCATCGCCGTCATTTCGTTGAAGAAGTACGGCTGCATCAGCTGCATGCCGGGCTTGAACAGCTCGGCACGGATCAGCATGGCGAAGCTGCCGCCGATGAACAGCATGGTCAACGAGAAAATCAGATACAGCGTGCCGATGTCCTTGTGGTTGGTGGACATGCACCAGCGCTGGAAGAAACCTTTCGGCGCGCCGTGGTGATCGTCGTGCTGATCATGGGTGGCTGCGTAGGACATGGCCTTGCACCTCTAACCTTGATATGGAATGCGACTGCAAAAAAACCGTAGCGGCAAGCGGCCTCAGCCCTGCTTGCCGGCCGGCGGAGCGGCGACCTGGGCGGTTTGCGCCGCCGCAGCGGGCGCCGCCGACGACGCCTCCTGCTCGGCCAGCCACTTGGCGAAATCGGCCTTCGACTTCACCACCACCACGATCGGCATGAAGCCGTGGTCCTGGCCGCACAGTTCGGCGCACTGGCCGCGATAGGTGCCCGGCGTGGTGAAGTTGGCCCACGCCGCATTGATGATCCCGGGGATCGCGTCGATCTTCCAGCCGGTCGCCGGCACCCACCAGGAGTGGATCACGTCGCCACTGGTGATCACGAAGCGGATCTTGGTGTCGACCGGCACCACCAGCGGCTTGTCGACGTCCAGCAGGTAGGTGTTCTCGTTGCCGACCTTGACCGCGAACGGGTCCATGCCCGAGCCGAGCTGGCGGGTCTGGTCGCTGCGCGTGTCCAGCCTGGACATGAAGCCGACCTTGTCGATCGACTTGCCCAGGTAGTCGACATAGTCGTAGCGCCACTTCCACTGGTAGCCGGTGACCTTGACGGTCATCTGCGAACCGGTGGTGTCGGCCCAGCTGGTCAGGCCGCTGGTGGCCAGGTAGGCCAGGGTGATCAGGATCAGCACCGGAATGGTGGTCCAGACCACCTCCACGGTGGTGTTGTGCGACCACTTCTCGGCCACCGCGCCGCGCGATTTGCGGAAGCGGAAGATGGCGATGAACATGGCGCTGAACACCAGCACGCCGATTACCGTGCACACGCCGAGCGCCACGTTGTTCAGGTGGTACGGCACCGGCGACCAGGTGCTCGCGCCGCGCTCCATGTTCAGCTGCCACGGACCGGGAGCGGCCAGCGCCGTGCTGCCGAACGATGCAAGGGCGAGGGCCGCCACTGCCGTGAATGATCGCCTGATGCCGCCAGATGTCATGTCTTGCACCTTAGAGTCTGTATTCATGATCCAAGTACGTCGCGTTGCCCTGCAGCGGCTGGCAGGTGGTGGTCCGTGGTGAAGCCCATGCTGGCTGCATGGGCAAGCCGCGAGCTGGCGCGTGACGGCCGCTGCAGGGCAACCCGCAGGGCCGGGTCCGTTTGCCCACGGAGCGGCGTCATCGCTCGGTCATGTATCGACATACATTCCCTCCCTCTTCCTTGCCCCGCGGGCAAACAGCTCCCGGCGCGGCGTACTTGGATAATCAACACAGACTCTTTTGAACCTACTTGCGTGGCTGCCCGTTGAAATCGGCCAGCAACACCATGAGCTTCTTCGACAGCGCGGCACGTTCCTGTTCCGCCAGGAAAGCGCCGATCTCCAGCTCGCGTCCATGTGACGACAACAGCAACCGCTGACGACTGCCGCCTGGCTCCAGCAGCACGCGCACCCAGTACGACGGGAAACGCGTGCGGCGCCGACCCGGCAGCGATTGCACCTCCAGCGACTCTGCGTCGAGGGTGATGCGCTCGCTACGGTCGCCAGCCCGCCAGGCCACACTCAAGGCGATGGCCATGGCAGCGGATTCCACCAAGGCAAACAGCGGAGCGAACACATTCCCCTGCCACGCCACCAGTCCAGCCGTCATCAGCACCAGCGCCGCCAGAACCACGATCAGCCGACGCAGACCGCGCCGGCTTAGCGTGCGGTTGGGCTTGAGCCACATCGTCACGCGGGGCAAGCCGGCGGTAGCTGGTCGAAGCACGATCATCGAGACCCGGCGTGCCTGGAACACAGGAATCATAGGCCGCGACAACGCAACGGGCAACAATGTCGCACCTGCTTGACCTGGATCAAGGAATGATGTTGCGCGACAGAGCTCCCCCTGCGCGACGCCCCGACTCCCGCGGATTGCACGGCACGCGTACAATTCCGGGCTCCCTCCACATCCGCACATCCCAGCGACAAGCCCGTGACCCAAGCCATTCTCCGCCCCGAACTTCCCCCCGACGGCGCGCCCGCGCGCGCGCGGATCACCGCCGCCTGGCTGCGCGACGAGACCGAAGCGGTCAACGACCTGCTCGCCCAGGCCACCCTGCCGCCGGCCGAGCGCGAGCAGGTGATCGACGTCGCCGCCGGCCTGGTCACGCGCGTGCGGGCACGCGCGAAGGACCAGAGCGCAGTGGAATCCTTCATGCGCCAGTACGACCTGTCCTCCGAGGAGGGCGTGCTGCTGATGTGCGTGGCCGAGGCGTTGCTGCGCATCCCCGACAAGGCCACCGCCGACAAGCTGATCCGCGACAAGCTCGGCGAGGCGGACTGGAAGAAGCACCTGGGCCAGAGCGAGTCGCTGTTCGTCAACGCCTCCACCTGGGGCCTGATGCTCACCGGCCACCTGGTGCAACTGGCCGAGGACACCCGCCGCGACTTCACCGGCGCGCTGAAGCGCCTCGCCGGTCGCGCCGGCGAGCCGGCGATCCGGCTGGCGGTGCGCCAGGCGATGCGCATCATGGGCCACCAGTTCGTGATGGGCCGCAGCATCGACGAGGCGCTGGACCGCTGCGCCAAGAAGGAATACGCGGTGTACCGCTATTCCTATGACATGCTGGGCGAGTCGGCGCTCACTGCGGAAACCGCCGAGCGCTACCAGGAAGACTACCGCCGCGCGATCGCCCGCATCGGCGCGCGCGGCCCGTTCGCCAACCACACCGACGCGCCGTCGATCTCGGTCAAGCTGTCCGCGCTGCACCCGCGCTACGAGGTGGCCAGGCGCGAAGACGCACGGCGCATGCTCACCGCGAAACTGCTGGAGCTGTCGCAGCTGGCGATGAAACAAGGCATCGCGCTGTCGGTGGATGCCGAGGAAGCCGACCGGCTGGAACTCTCGCTGGACATCATCGGCGACGTCTTCGCGCACCCCTCGCTGGCCGGCTGGAACGGCCTCGGCATCGTGGTGCAGGCGTACTCCAAGCGCACCCCGTTCGTGATCGACTGGCTGGTCGAAACCGCGCGTGCCACCGGCCGCCGCTGGTACGTACGGCTGGTCAAGGGCGCCTACTGGGACGCCGAGATCAAGCGCGCGCAGGAACAGGGGCTCCCGGGCTATCCGCTGTACACGCGCAAGCCGAACACCGATGTCTCCTACCTCGCCTGCGCGCGCAAGCTGTTCGACGCCGGCAGCGAGCTGATCTACCCGCAGTTCGCCACCCACAACGCGCACTCGATCGCCGCCGTGCACCACATTGCGCGCGGCCGACCGTTCGAGTTCCAGCGCCTGCACGGCATGGGCACCGACCTCTACGCCGAGGTGATCGGCGCGAACAAGCTCAACGTGCCGTGCCGCGTCTACGCGCCGGTGGGCACGCACGAGGACCTGCTGCCCTACCTGGTGCGCCGCCTGCTCGAGAACGGCGCCAACACCAGCTTCGTCAACCGCGTGGTGGACGAGACGCTGCCGGTGCGCGAGCTGGTGGCCGATCCCTGCGAGACGGTGCGCCACTTCGCGTCCATTCCCCACCCGCGCATTCCCTTGCCGGTCAACCTCTTTGGCGAACTGCGGAAGAATTCCATGGGCATCAACTTCTCCAACGACAACGAACTGAAGGCCCTCGCCGAGGCCGTCAACGCGAAGAGCGGCCCGTGGCACGCCGCACCACTGGTCCCCGGCGGCAAGGGCAACGGCCCGACCGTCACGGTGACCAACCCCGCCGATCGCCGCCAGACCGTGGGCAGCTACGTCAGCGCCGATGCCGCGCTGGTCGACCGGGCGCTGGCCAACGCCGTCGCCGCCCAGCCCGACTGGGACCGCTTGCCCGCCGCCAGTCGCGCCGCGATCCTCGAACACGCGGCGGAACAGCTCGAAGCGCGCCGCGCCGAGTTCATCGCGCTGTGCGTGCGCGAAGCCGGCAAGAGCCTGCCCGACGCGATCGCCGAAGTTCGCGAGGCCGCCGACTTCCTGCGCTACTACGCGACGATGTCGCGCCGCCTGTTCGGCCAGCCCGAGCAGTTGCCCGGCCCCACCGGCGAGAGCAATCAATTGTTCCTCAACGGCCGCGGCGTGTTCGTCTGCATCAGCCCGTGGAACTTCCCGCTGGCGATCTTCCTGGGCCAGATCAGCGCCGCGCTCGCCGCCGGCAACAGCGTGATCGCCAAGCCCGCCGAGCAGACCAGCCTGATCGGCTATGCCGCAGTGAAGCTGCTGCACGAGGCCGGCGTGCCCGAGGCCATACTGCAATATCTGCCCGGCGACGGCGCCACCGTGGGCGCCGCGCTGACGAAAGACCCGCGCGTGGCCGGCGTGGCCTTCACCGGCTCCACCGAAACCGCCTGGGCGATCAACCGCGCACTGGCCGCGCGCAATGCACCGATCGCCGCGCTGATCGCCGAGACTGGCGGCCAGAACGCGATGATCGCCGACTCCTCCGCGCTGCCCGAGCAGATCGTCAAGGACGTGATCGCCTCCGCGTTCCAGTCCGCCGGCCAGCGCTGCTCGGCTGCGCGCGTGCTGTTCGTGCAGGAGGACATCGCCGACAAGGTGACCAGCATGCTCGCCGGCGCGATGGCCGAGCTGAAGGTGGGCGACCCCGGCCAGCTGTCCACCGACGTCGGTCCGGTGATCGACGAGGATGCGAAGCAGATCCTGGTCGACCACGCCGCACGCATGGACAAGGAAGCCAAGCTGATCGCCGAGGCGACGCTCGACGCCGAGGTCGCCGCCCACGGCACCTTCTTCGCGCCGCGCGCCTACGAGATCCCCGTGCTGTCCACGCTCACCCGCGAGGTGTTCGGCCCGGTGCTGCACGTGCTGCGCTGGAAGGGCAGCGAGCTGAAGCAGGTGGTCGAGCAGATCAACGCCACCGGCTACGGCCTCACCCTGGGCGTGCACAGCCGCATCGACGACACCGTGGAATACATCCGCAGCCACGCCCGCGTCGGCAACTGCTACGTCAACCGCAACCAGATCGGCGCGGTGGTCGGCGTGCAGCCGTTCGGCGGCGAAAGCCTCTCCGGCACCGGCCCCAAGGCCGGCGGTCCGCACTACCTGCTGCGCTTCGCCGGCGAGCGCACGCTCACCATCAACACCACCGCCGCCGGCGGCAACGCGTCGTTGCTGACTATCGGGGAGTAGGGAATAGAGAATCGGGAATAGCAGAGCCAGGCTTTGCCCCTCCTCCCAAACGGCGCTCGGGAAGAGGGGCGAGGGAAAAGGGAAACATTCCGGCGTTGCCATACCGCAGCCTTCGTAAGCCTGCGCGTGGCCTTCCAGGCCAAGCGCTACAAGGACACCGTCACCCGCAGCGCGGTGGGCGAGTTCCACAATGCCCTGCTTGGCCGCGCCGAGAAGGGCGTGTTCATCACCACCGGCCGCTTCACTCCGGATGGCGAGGCCGAAGCCACGCGCGATGGCGTGGTGCCGATCGAGCTGATCGACGACGGGCAACTGGTCGAACCGTTCCAGGACAAACTCATCGGCATCAGGCCCAAAATGGTGTATGAGGTCGACCATGCCTTCTTTGACGAATTCCGCCGTGAATCCTGAGCGAAGCGCCGCGCGCGATGCGACGGACGCCGATCTCGCCAGCGTGCTGCAGCGCCTGCACGAGGCGCAGGCGCGCGAGCCGATGCCTGACTGGCCCATCCGTGCGCAACGCCTGCGCAAACTGGAGCAGATGCTGCGCGAACAGCGCGCGGCGTTCGCGGCAGCCATCAGCGCCGACTTCGGCTGTCGGCCGCAAGAGGAAACCGACATGCTGGAGATCTTCCCCAGCCTGTCGGCGGTGCGCCATGCGCTGCGCCATGGTCGCCGCTGGATGCGTCCGCGGCGCTCGCTGGCGGGACTCGCCTTCCTGCCCGCCCACAACGTGCTGATCCCCCAGCCGCTAGGCGTCATCGGCATCATCGTGCCATGGAACTACCCGCTGTACCTGGCTGTCGGCCCGCTGGTCGACGCGCTGGCCGCCGGCAACCGCGCGATGCTGAAGATGAGCGAGTTCACTCCGCGCTTCTCGGCGCTGTTCGCCGAACAGGTGGCGAAATACTTCCCGCCCGACGAGGTGGTCGTAGTGAACGGCGACGCGGACGTGGCGCAGGCATTCTCTGCGCTGCCGTTCGACCACCTGCTGTTCACCGGCTCCACCGCGGTCGGCCACCATGTGATGCGCGCGGCCGCCGCCAACCTCACCCCGGTGACGCTGGAGCTGGGCGGCAAGTCGCCGGCGATCATCGGCCCGGGTGCGCGTTTCGAGCACGCGGTGGAGCGCATCGTGTTCGGCAAGCTGGTCAACGCCGGGCAGACCTGCATCGCGCCGGATTACGTGCTGCTGCCGCGCGCACGTGTGGCGGAGTTCATCGAGCTGGCCGGCAAGACGGTGGCGCGGATGTACCCGCAACTGGAGCGGAGCACGCAGTACGCCAGCATCGTCTCCGACCGCCAGTACCGGCGCCTCGTGGCGCTGCGCGACGATGCGCTGGCGGCCGGTGCACACGCGCATCCGCTCGGCGAAGCAACGGCGGACTCGGCGCGCCGGCTGCTGCCGCCGCAGCTGATGACCGACGTCGACGACGGCATGGCGGTGATGCGCGAGGAGATCTTTGGCCCGCTGCTGCCGCTGCTGCCCTATGACGCACTGGACGACGCGATCGCCCAGGTCGCCGCCCGCCCGCACCCACTGGCGCTGTACCTGTTCGAACAGGACCAGGCGAGCATCGACCGCGTTTTGGCGCGCACCCGCGCCGGCGGCGTCAGCATCAACGACACCCTGTACCACATCGCTCAGCACGACCTTCCGTTCGGCGGTGTCGGCGCTTCCGGCATGGGCGGCTATCACGGCGAGGCCGGCTTCCGCACGTTCTCGCACCTGAAGCCGGTGTTCCGCCAGGCCCGTTGGAACGGCGCCGGCCTGCTCAATCCGCCCTACGGCGAACGCTTCCGGCGCATGCTCACCCTGTTGCTGCGCCGCGGCTGACATTTCCCCCCGAGCATAAAAAAACCTCCCCGCCGGGGCGGGGAGGTTTCACTCGTACGGTTACCGCATGCCAAGCGTCAGAACTTGTACATCGCCGACACGCTCAGCAGATTGCCGTAGTCGTCGAAGTTGCCGGTCAGCGTGTCGCGGGTGCTGTCGGTGACATTGACGTGCGCGTTGTTGACAAAGATGTGCGCATACGAGGCATTGATCTCGAGGTGCTCGCTGGCCTTGTAGCCGATGCCGACAGTGACCATCTTGCGGGTCGAATCGGGCACGCGCGGGCTGCGGGTGCTCAGGTGGGTCGGGCTGCTGTCGACCGCGATGCCGCCGCGCAGGGTCAGCCTGTCGTTGAGGTAGTAGTCGCCGCCGATCGAGGCGTAGATGGTGTTGCGCCAGTTGTACGCTTCGGATGTCCGCGGCTGTGAGTTGCCGTAGTTCACCGTCAGGTTCTTGAACACGTCCCACTTGGTCCAGGCCACGTCGACGCCGAAACCGAATTTTTCGGCCTGATGCCAGTAGCTTGCGCTGGCCACCGCCGGGGTGGTGAAGTCGGCGCTGCCAGTGGTGTGGGAGAACGGCGGGATCGAACTGGCCAGCGACGGATTGGCGAGCAGCAGATCGTAGCCCGGCGTGGTCGTGAAGTTGCCGGTGCCTTCCAGGGTGTGGCTGATCTTGGAACGGTAGTTCAGCGCCAGCTTGTCGTTCGGGGTCAGCTTCCAGTAGCCGCCCAGCTGCCAGCCGTAGGCCCAGTCGTCGCCCTTGATGCGGGCATAGCCATCCGAACCCGGAGGCGTCACCGCCGCCACGCCGGCCGCGGCAGCCCGACCCTGCTGCACGGCTGCCTGGATCATGGCGGCAGCCTGGGCCGACGAGAGCTGCCCGGCGGCGGCCGCGGCCTGGATCTGTGCGACGCCGGCGGCGGTCTTGGCCCCGATGCCCTGCTGGATGCCCAGGCCCACGGCGTTGTAGTTGACCGCGCTGGTCAGCTCGGCACTGGTCTTCTGGGCGATGAAGCTGGCGCCCAGGCTGAAGTTGTCGGTGACGTCGAACGACGCCGACAGCGTGGCGTCCAGCGACTGGAACTTGGACTTGATGCCGTTATAGCGGCCGACCCAATTCTTGTCGTATTCGGTCTGGAAGCCGAACGGCACCGAGAAGCCGGCGCCCACGTGCATGCGGTCGCTGACCTGGGTGGCGAAGAACAGCGCCGGCACCGGCAGGGTGGTGCCCGCGTCGCCGCCGTTGCCACCGCTGATCGGGCGACCCAGTACGTCATGCGCGCTGCCGTCGAACTTGGCGCTGAAATTGATGGCGGTGACGTCGGCCTGCAGGTAGGTACCCTTCAGCTCGGACATCGCGGCCGGGTTGTTGACCACCACCGAGGCGTCGCCGCCGGCAGTAGCGGAACCCGCGTAGGCGCGGCCCAGGCCCTTGGCGCTGTTTTCCTTGAGCTGGAACGCACTGGCATCCGCGCTCGCGGGTGCGACCAGGGCGCCCACAACCGCGATGCTCAGCGCGGCAAGCGCCAGTGGACGGGCGGCGCCCGTGAGGGAACGGAAAGACGTATGCATCGCTAGCTCCTGCATGGTGTTGGAACAGCTCGGGTAGTGACGATGGATCGGCCGGAAGAACAATTTCATACGTGCGTTTGAACTTCCTTTGCAGGACTTTGCCCTGTTGGACAAGGCGTTGCAAGTGCGGTCGCAACAAATAACTAACGAGCGCATTTCAATCGGACAGGCAAACTGGAGGGCGGAGGGTCCCGTACCCCGCGCTGCTACTCTCGCCACCCCGCGTCCGCCCACCCATCCACACGGTGCCGCCATGCAATGTTTCGTCTACGCCAGCCTGCGCAAAGCCGACAGCTATCTATGGCTGGCGCAGCGCGACGCGTTCGACACGCTGCCCGAGCCGCTGGCGCTGCTGCTGGGCGAGCTGCGTTTCGTGATGGAGGTGCAGTTGGAGGAGGCCCGCAAGCTGCCGGTCGAGGATACCGCGCAGGTGCTCGAGCACCTGCGCACGCAAGGCTGGCACCTGCAGCTGCCGCCCCAGGAAACTCTGGCCGCCGCCAACCACCCCGCCTATACCCACGCGCCGCGGGATGATCGGGACGAATGAATCGCGCATCATCGGCTCGCGTTAACGCCTGGTTACCGCCTGCGCCGCCAACGATTTCTATACTGCCCCCCATGACCCAGCCCAAATCGCGCCGCCGCCCGCCCCTCCTGCACGCCCTGGCCTGGTTCATTCCCGGATGGTTCGCGGTCGCCGTCGCCGGCTTGGTCACGCACCCGCTGACCCTGGTTCCGCTGCTGCTGGCCAATGCGCTGACCATGGCGGCGACCTGCCACGCGATCGGCTTCGACCCCGAGCCGCGCTTCGGCCGCACCGTGCTGCGCCGTGGCGCTGCGCACCTGGTGATGTTCACCGGCTACACCGTGCTGGTGTTCGTGCTGGTGGCCTGGCCGATGCTGCAGCTGACCCATGAACCCAGCCTCGGCGCGGCGCTGGTGCTGGCCGCGGCGCTGGTGCTGGCGCTGGTCGCGCTGTGGCGGCTGTGGCCGGCGTTCGGCCTGGTGTTCGTGTGGGACGACGCCTATCCGAGCCAGCGCGACGGCTCGTGGATCTTCACCGCCACCTTGCGCAGCATCGCGTTCAGCCGCCACCTGTCGCGCGAGGAGCGCTTCTTCAGCCACTTCCTGCCGGCCGCGTTCGCGCTGCTGGTGCTGGCCTTCGGCGCGATCGCGTTGACCGGCCTGTACGGCGTGCTGCCGCCGGAGCCGCGCGTCGCCGCGCTGGCAATCTACGGCGCCGTGCTGCTGCCGCTGGGCTGCCTGGTGATCGCCAACCGCACGCTGCGCGCGCTCTTGTGCGAACGCCAGCAGCCGCGTCGCCGCGGCGACCCCGACCCGCGCGTCGACACCGCGCCGCGCCCGGTGCTGAGCGAGCAGGAACGCACCGCCGGCACGCCGGAGCAGGCCGCCGCGCTGCTGGCCGCCACCCGCGACGGCGACATCGAGCGCGCGCTGGCGCTGGTCGAAGCCGGCGCCGCCCCCGACACCGCGCCCCCCGGCGACGACCGCGACCAGCGCCCGGTGTTGATGCTGGCCGCCCTGCTGCCCGACACCCGCCTGCTGCGCGCGCTGATCGCCAAGGGTGCCGACGTCAACCGCGCCAGCGGCGGCATCACCGCGCTGCTGGCCGTCACCCGCGACAGCTGGCATGGCCGCGCCGAGGCGGTGCTGACTCTGCTTGCCAACGGCGCCAGCCCGCTGGTCACCGACGCCGAGGGCAACACGCCGCTGCACGGCGCCGTGCTCAGCGGCGATGCCGGCGTGGCCGCGATGCTGCTGGACGCGGCCGCGCCGATCAACGCCCTGAACAAGGCCGGCGTCAGCCCGCTGGCCACCGCCTGCCGCGCCGCCAACTGGCCACTGGTGAAATTCCTGCTGGAACGCGGCGCCAAGCCAGCCCCGGCCGACGGCGAACCGGCGCTGGTCGCCGCCGCCGGCATCGCCGACGACGACGCCGAAGGGGTGAAGCTGCTGCTCAAGCAGCGCGCCGCGGTCAACGCGGTCGACGCACGGCACCGGCATGCCCTGCTCGCCGCCGCCGCCGAAGGCCATGAACAGATTGCCCGCGTGCTGTGCGCCGCCAGCGCCGACGTCAACCTGGTCGATCGCCACGGCAGCAGCGCGCTGATGGAAGCGGCGCGTGCCGGCGCCGGCGGCATCGTGCAGCTGCTGGCCGAGGCGCAAGCGGACGCCGGCCTGCGCGACAGCCACGGCCGCGACGCGCTGACCCTGGCCTGCCAGTCGCCGCGCGCGCACGCCGACACCGTGCGCGCCTTGCTGGCACTGGGCGCCGATGCGAAGGCCGCCGGCGGCGACGGCCGCAGCGCGCTCGATCATGCCGCCGGGGCCGGGCGCTGGGATCTGGTCGCCCTGCTCGACCCCGACACGCCGCTGCCGGCCAGCCTCAGCCATGACGTGCTGGCCGAAGGCAACGACACCCCCGCCCATCTGCTGGACGCGCTGCGCTTCGGCCACTGGGCGATCGCCTCCGGCTTCGCCGAGCGGGTGCGCGACTGGCCGCAGGCGGAGCTGGCCCGGTTGTACCTGGAACTGGCCGGGGCGGGCCACGGCGCGGCGCGCCGCTGGCTGCTCGACCACGGCCTCGATGCCGAGGCCCGGCTGGAAGCGCCGCGCATCGACGACGCCGAAACCGCCGACGCACCGCATCTGCCGCCGCTGGGCCAGCGCCTGTTCGACGCCTTGCTGCCGCAGCTGCCGGACGCCACCGAGGCGCTGGATGATTTGCTGCAGGCCGGCGCCAGCGCGGCCGGCGCCGGCCTGCTGGCGCAGGCGCTGGCGCATTTGAACGGGGCCGCCGAGGGCGCCACGCTGCCGCTGAACCTGCTCGAACGCGGCGCCGACCCGTTCGGCGCCGACGCCCGCGAGCGCACGCCGCTGCAGCTGGCCGCGGCCAACGCGCAGTTGCCGCTGCTGCAGGCCCTGCTGGCGCGCGGTGGCGACCCGAACACCCGCGACCGCGACGGCCGCACGCCGCTGTTCGCCGCCCTGGAGCACGGTGCGCAAGCGTTGCCGCTGGTGCGCGCGCTGATCGCCCACGGCGCCAACCCCGAGGCCACCGACGCGAACGGCGAGACCCCGCTGGGCCTGGCGCTGGAGCACCCGGCGGTGGAGCGCTGGCTGGACTGGCGCGACTGGCCGCGGCCGAACCGCGCGCTGCGCGCCGACGACCTGCCCGCCGCCGCCAAGGCCGGCGCGCTGGCCAGCGTGCAGCGTCTGCTGGAACTGGGCTTCGCCGTGGACACCCGCGACGATCAGGGCGCCACCGCGCTGCTGCACGCCTGCGGCGCCGGCCACCGCGACATCGCCGCCTGCCTGCTCGGCGCCGGCGCGGACGCCACACTGCCCGCGCGCAGCGGCGTCACCCCGCTGGCCGCCGCGGTGGCCGCGCGCCGCGAGGCGCTGGTCGCCCTGCTGCTGCAGCACCAGGTTGCCGTCGACCAGCGCCTGCCGAACCAGGCCACCGCGCTGATGGTGGCGGCCGCGATGGGCTACCCGGAGATCGTCGAGCAACTGCTGGACGCCGGCGCGGCGGTCAACGCGGTCGACGACGCCGGCCGCAGCGCGCTGCATGCGGCGGCGCAGTTCGGTTTCGAGCACAACGACAGCCTGCGCGCACGGCGCCTGTTCGACCGCCTGCTCAAGCACGGCGCCGACATCAACCACGCCGACCACGAGGGCAAGACGCCGCTGCTGTTGCTGCTCGGCGCGCAACTGCGCCCGGGCAGCGCCTGCGACGCCACCCATCTGGGCGCGCTGGTGCCGCTGCTACTGGAGGCCGGCGCCAAGGTCGAACCCGCCGACCAGCGCGGAGTCACCGCGCTGCACGCCTGCGCCATGCATGCGCTGCTGCCGCCGGCGCGCGTGCTGCTGTCGCGCGGCGCCGACCGCAACGCGGCCGATGCGTTTGGGCGCACCGCGGCCGACGTGGCGCGGCAGCTGGGCTATGTCGACATCGCCCACGAGCTGGCCGCGCGCAGCAGCGCGATCCCCAGCGTGCGGCAGACCCTGCGCCAGCCGGCGCAGCCGTCGGACTGAGAGGTTGTGATTTTTTCAACCTCTCAGGCCGGCCACGGCGAGGGGCATGGCGAGGGCATGGATGCCCGAGTTGAGGCAACGCAGGAGCAGTTGCCCGATGGCCAGACATGAAACAGTCACTCAAGTGGGTGTTTCATGTGAGCGAGTCCGGGCGTGTACCGGACTCGCGATCGAAGAAAACCACAGGAAGTGGTTTTCTTCACAAGCTCTGAGCCTCCGCTACTCCCCTTCCTCGCCGGCCAGCGGCGTATCCGCGTCGCGCTGGCGCTCGCGTTCCGCGCTGCGCTCGGCATCGGCCTCGAACAGCTGCTGCAGGTCGACCATCGCCTCGCGCGTGCTCTGGATCAGCTTGGCCTCGTCGTCGTAGACCAGCGCCTGCTTCTTCAGCAGCTCCTCGTCGTAGCGGCGGAAGCGCTCGACCCGGTCGACCGCCAGCTCGTGCGGCAGGCCCAGCGCCTCCAGCGTCTTGCGGGTCATCTTGAGGCTGGAGTGGAAGGTCTCGCGCACCGGCTCCTCCACGCCCATGTCCATCAGCCGGAACACGTGCTGGCGGTTGCGTGCGCGGGCGATGATCTTCAGGTGCGGGTACTGCCGCCGCACCAGCCGCGCGGTGCGCAGGTTCGCCTCCGGGTCGTCGGTGGCCAGCACGAACACCTCGGCCTTGTCGGCCCGCGCCGCGCGCAGCAGTTCCGGCCGCGCCGGGTCGCCGAAGAACAGGTTGACGCTGCCGAAGCGGCGCGACTGGTCCACCTGGTCGGCCGAATGCTCCAGCGCCACGAACGGGATGTTCTGCGCGCGCAGCACGCGGGCGATGATCTGGCCCACTCGACCGAAGCCGGCGATGATCACCCGCGGCGTGCCGGCGTCGATCGCGTCGAACTCGCGCGACGGCTTGTTCGGCCGCACTTCCAGCACCTTCGCCGCCAGCACCACCAGCAACGGGGTCAGCGCCATCGACAAGGTGATCGCCAGCACCAGCGCGTCGCGTTGGACCGCGTCGATCAATCGCTGTTCGGCCGCCTGGCGCAACACCACGAAGGCGAACTCGCCGCCGCAGGCCAGCAGCACCACCAGGCGCAGCGTGTCGGAACGGTTGAGCCCGCCCAGCAGCCGCCCCAGCGGCCACAGCAGCACGCTCTTCAACAACAGCAGCGCGCCGACCAGGCCGAACATCAGCCCGGGCCGGTGCAGCAGCAGCGACAGGTCCATCGACATGCCGACGCTGATGAAGAACAGCCCCAGCAGCAGACCCTTGAACGGCTCGATGTTCGATTCCAGCTCGTGCCGGTACTCCGAGTCGGCCAGCAGCATGCCGGCCAGGAACGCGCCCAGGGTGGCCGAGACGCCGGCCATCTCCATCAGCAGCGCCACGCCCAACACCACCAGCAGCGCGGTGGCGGTGAACACCTCCGCCGAATCGGCCTTCGCCACGAAACGGAACACCGGGCGCAACAGATAGCGGCCGCCGACGATTACCACCACGATCACGCCGACCGTACGCAGCACCGCGAGCAGGTTGAAATCCTGCGCGGTGGAGGAAGCCAGCAGCGGCACCGCGGCGATCAGCGGGATCGCCGCCAGATCCTGGAACAACAGGATCGAAAACACCTGGCGGCCGTAGGCCGAACCGGCCTCCTTGCGCTCGGCCAGGATCTGCAGGCCGAACGCGGTGGACGACAGCGCCAGGCTGCCCCCCACGATCGCCGCGCCCTTGCCGCTGAGGCCGAACAGGAAATAGCCCGCCGCCGCGATCGCCACGCTGGTCGAGAGCACCTGCAGCAGGCCGGTGCCGAACACCGAGCGGCGCATCACCCACAGGCGTTGCGGCGACAGCTCCAGGCCGATCACGAACAGCATCAGCTCGACGCCGACCTCGGAGATCGTCGCCACCCCCTCGGTGTCGCTGACCAGGCCCAGCAGCTGCGGCCCGATCACCACGCCGGCGATCAGGTAGCCGAGCACCGCACCCAGCCGGAAGCGCTTGGTCAGCGGCACCACGATCACGGTGGCGAGCAGAAACACCACCGCGGTCTGCAGGAAATGATGGCTGTCCAAGCGCTGGCGGCTCCGGTCGGGGAGCTTCGATTATTCCACGCGGTCGAAGCCGTGCGCGCCACCGCCGTCACTCGGCGGGCGATCGGACCGGGAGCTCGTCTCGTACGCCAAGGTGAGCGATGCGGAGCACTACGCCCGGCTGGTGCCCAACGACACCATCGCCGCCAATGGCTAGACTCGCGGAATTGCCCTGCCTGGCTGGCCGTGACACAGTTCAGAGCTACAGGGGACAGTGAGCATCCGTATATCGGGATTGTTCAGGCTGTCGCCGCCCGACGAGCGATGCGCATGGACGAAAGCCTGATCCTGACCGAAGGTGAAGAACTGGTTTTACCGGAAGCGTTGGATGCCTGCTCCCGCACGCCATCGGTGTGGCCCGAATTGTCGGCGTTGAGTGGCGGCACCAACCTGCGCCGCCGACGCCTGCAACCATCGGCATTTCTGGCGTACAGGATGCCCACGTCACCGATGGAAGCTCAACTCAAGACCCGCGAGTTGAGCAAGCGCGTCAAGGCCCTCAAGGCTCATCACAGAATCTTGCACGAAGCCAACGCCACCGTTCTACCCGCCACCCTCGAACGCCTGTTCGCCTGAGCTGGAAGGATGCCGCTACGGTGATTGCCAAGCCCATCGGATCCATCACGGAAGCCGATCTGTTGCAATTGATCCAGGCGGGTACGCCGGAGAGCAAGCACATCAAGTACAAACGCACACTGCCTGACGGCGGCGACTCGGGCAGAGTGAAGTTCCTCAGGCCGGTGACCGCATTGGCCAACACACAAGGCGGCGACTTGATCTACGGCATGGAGGCGTCGGACGGCATTCCTCAACAGCTATGCGCCCTGACAATGCCATCTGCCGATCAAGTCCTGCAGCGGCTGGAAAGCCTTTGCGCCGACGGCGTTTCACCGAGATTGGCTGGCGTCCAGTACCGCTTCGTGCCGCTCTCCGGTGGTGGCGAGGTGCTAGTAATCCGGATCCAAAAGAGCTGGAACGCGCCTCATCGGGTCACTGCGGGAGGGCATGCGCACTTCTATGGACGCAATGCAGCAGGCAGCTACCCGTTGGACGTTGGCGAACTGCGCCAGGCATTCACGCTCTCAGAGTCGGTGGCTGAGCGCATTCGCGCCTTCCGTGCCAAACGATTGCTGGCACTAGGCAATGGCGAAGTACCGATTCCGCTCGTACCCGGTGTGCGGGTTGTCCTGCACATTGTTCCACTGCAGAGCCTGACCAGTGAGTTTCTCGTGGATATCAGTCCACGTACTCAGCAACAGATGCAGGCGTTAAATCGAGTCGAGCCGCCTGGGGCGGGTGGGTGGAGTCAACGAGTCAATCTGGACGGCCGCGTCAAGTACGACAATGAGCGCGATGGAATGGCCAGAGCCTATGCTCAGCTATATCGCAGCGGCATGATTGAGGCTGTACAAGTTTGGCCTGAATGGCAGGGTGAGAAAGTCCTGCCAAGCCAACTCTATGAGCGCGACATCATCAACGCCTTGCGTTCCTATCAGCAGGCGTTGCCGGACCTTGGGTTGGCAGCGCCGGCATACATCTTCTTCTCGTTGCTTGGTGTGACAGGGTGTGTCTTGGCCGGAGACAACCGATTCACACGCAGGGCCTACTACGCCGACCGCGATGCACTGATTCTGCCGGAGCTTCTGGTCGAAGACTAGTCGATCGAATCCGCCGAAGCCATGCGGCCCCTGTTCGATATGGTTTGGAATGCCTTTGGCTACGAACGATCCTTCAATTACGACGAAAACAGCCACTGGACGGAGCGTTGAGGTCAGACCATGCCGATTCAGCCGTTGCAGATTGTCGAGATACTGGAGCGCAGCGAGCAGGGTGTGACCCGCCCGTTCCTCTGTCGATGCAACGACGACCAGCTCTACTACGTGAAGGGTCAGGGCGCCGGCCGGCGAAGTCTGTTATGCGAGTGGTTCGCCGGCCATCTCGCGCAAGCATTGGGTCTGCCGCTGCCGCCATTCGCCATCGTGCAGGCGCCGCGGGAACTGGTCGAGCTGCATCCGGAAGGAAGCGACCTTGGCGCTCGGCCAGCCTTCGGCTCCCGGGTGGTTGCGCATACGCAGGAGCTGACTGTTTCCCACCTGCATGACGTGCCCATGCCCTTGCAACGGGACGTACTGGTATGCGACTAGTGGATACACAACCCGGATCGCACCCTGACCACGCAAAGCGGCAACCCGAACCTGCTGTGGGACACCGACAACGGCCAACTGGTGGTGATCGACCACAACGTGGCTTTCGATACGGCGTTCGATGCCCGCGCGTTCAGCGAGACGCATGTGTTCGCTGGTGTGATTTACGATACGTTTCATGACCTTGTGGAGCGGCTGAGCTATACCCAGCGACTCCGTTCGGCGCTGGCGGCGTGGCCGACGGCCTGCCAGAATGTGCCCGACGAGTGGTGGTTCGCAGACGAGGAACGCACGGTTCCTGCAAGCGTCGACCCCGACGCCGCACTGGCGCTGCTGAACCGCTGCACGCACGAGGATTTCTGGAGGCTCGCGCCATGAACAGGTACGCCTGCCAATACGCCATCATCCGTTTCCTGCCCTACGCGGAGACGGGCGAGTTCGCCAACGTGGGCGTCGTGTTGGCGTGCCCGGCTACGGGCTACCTGGAAGCGCGTCTGATGCTGCCCCGCAGGACGGCTCGCATCACCGGCTTCTTCGAGAAGTTGGACCGACGCATCTATCGCGAGGCCATGGACTACCTGAAGGAAGAGCTGACGCGGGTCGGCAAGCTGGTGGCCGATCGCGGCCATGGCAACCCGACGTTCGCACAGCAGGCCTTTGCCGGGTTGGTTCGCCCGCGCGAGGCCTTGTTGCGATTCAGCGAGACTCGCGTGATTCTAGCCGAGCAGCCGGCGGACACCTTGCACAAACTGTTCGCCACGATGGTCGAACGTGACTTTGCGGACAAGGCCTACCACGACCAATGGTTGGAGCGTGGCGTGAGGGAGACCTTGCGCAAGGCTAAGTTGCGCGACTACTTCCAGCCGGGCGACATCGGCAATCAGGATCTGCACATCCACGTTCCGTTCCTTCATCAGAGGGAAGGCCGGCCACAGCTCGCCATCAAACCGCTCGATTTGGCCAAGGACGAACCGAATTTGGTATACGGCATTGGCGCTCGCTGGGTAGGCCAGATGCGCTTGTTGCAACGGCATCAATTGCTGCCGGAAAGTCTGCTTTTCGCAGTCAGCATGCCTGATGCGAAACACGAGCGCGTCCATGCTGCCGTCGAGGAGATCCTTAATGATCTTCGCGGCACCGCGGCCGTCCAAGCCGTGCCGATCACAGACGTCGCCGCGATCACGACTTTTGCCAACGCTGCAACGACTGTGTACTGACGCCTGCGGCGTCGGTGACTTCGAAGGGTAAGTCCCCGCACGACGCGCACTAGATTGCATCCCCAGGCAATTGCCTGGGGATGCTGTGTTGCTAGAAGTTTCCGTCCAAACGGACTTTCGTTCTTTGAGCGGTTAAGGGGTCGTACAACTCCTTACGAAGGAAGCGCTCAAGCCCGGGGAAACCCAAGCTGTCATCGACAATACCTTTCGCGACAGCCCCATCCCGACCACCGACACAACGATCATCGGGATTCTGCCGCCGTTCTTACGCTTAGCCGCCAGCAATGGCCACGCGGCCAAGAAGCAGACTGCGCGGGGCAAACTGGTGGCGTCTTCGAGCGTTGCTATGGTCGGTCTTGATGTCGGTCTGTGGCGGTTAGATCACCACAAACCATCGAGAGGAGTCCCCACTTCAGACTCCAACCACGAAAAAGGCCGGCAATACCGGCCTTTTTCACACCCTGAGCCTACGACTTACTTCTTCGGCGCGTCCTTCAGCCCGCGGTTCTCCAGCATCGGCTCGGTCTCGGGGTCGTGGCCGCGCCAGTCCTTGTACATCTTCGCCAGCTCCTCGGTGTTGCCGCGCGAAAGCACCATCGCGCGGAAGCGGTCACCGTTTTCGCGGCTCAGGCCACCGTGTTCCTTGAAGCCGATGAAGGCGTCGTCGGCCAGCATCTGCGTCCACAGGTAGGCATAGTAGCCGGCGGCGTAGCCGTTGCCCCAGATGTGCTGGAAGTAGCTGGAACGGTAACGCGGCGGCACGTAGGACAGGTCGATACCGTCCTTCTTCAACGCGGCGGCCTCGAACTGATCGGCGTCCTGCAGCGGCGCGTCGGCGCCGAGCGTGTGCCAGTTCATGTCGAGCAAGGCGGCGGCGACCAGCTCGGTCATGTCGTAGCCCTTGTTGAACTTGCCGGCCTTCTTCATCTTGTCGACCAGCGCCGGCGGCATCGGCGCGCCGGTCTGATAGTGCTTGGCGTAGTGGGCGAACACCTTCGGGTCGGTGGCCCAGTGCTCGTTGAACTGCGAGGGGAACTCGACGAAGTCGCGCGCCGTGTTGGTGCCGGACAGGGTCGGGTACTGCTCGTCGGCGAAGATGCCGTGCAGCGCATGGCCGAACTCATGGAACATGGTGATCACGTCGTCGAACGACAGCAGCGCCGGCGCTCCCGCGGCCGGCTTGCTGAAGTTGCACACGTTGAAAACTACCGGCTTGGTGCCGAGCAGCTTCGACTGGTTGACCAGGTTGTCCATCCAGGCGCCGCCGTTCTTGTTGTCGCGTTTGAAGTAGTCGGTGTAGAACAGCGCCAGCGACTTGCCGTCCTGGTCGAACACCTCGAACACGCGCATGTCCGGCTGGTACACCGGAATGTCGTGGCGCTCCTTGAAGGTCAGTCCGTACAGCTGGTTGGCGGCGTAGAACACGCCGTTCTGCAGCACGTCGTCGAGCTCGAAGTACGGCTTGATCTGGTTCTCGTCGAGGTCGAACTTCGCCTTGCGCACCTGCTCGGCGTAGAAGTTCCAGTCCCACGGGGCGAGCTTGAAGCTGCCGTGCTGCTGGTCGATCACCGCCTGGATGTCAGCCGCCTCGGTCTTCGCGCGAGCGGTGACCGCGGGCACCAGGTCGTGCATGAACTTCAACGCCGTTTCCGGCGTCTTCGCCATCTGGTCGTCCAGCTTCCACGCCGCGTAGTTCGGGAAGCCGAGCAGCTTCGCCTGTCCGGCGCGAATCTGCGCCAGCCGCTCGATGGTCTTGCGGGTGTCGTTGGCGTCGCCCCGCTCGGCACGGTTCCACGAGGCCTCGAACAACGCCTGGCGAGTGGCGCGGTCGGCAAGATCCCGCAGCTCGGGCTGCTGGGTGGTGTTCTGCAGGCTCAGCACGTACTTGCCTTCCTGCTTGCGATCCTTGCCGGCCTGGGCGGCGGCAGCCAGCTCGGCGTCGGACAAGCCGGCCAGCTTCGCCTTGTCGGCGATCACTGGCGCGGCGTCCCTGGTGGCGGCCAGCAGCTTGTTGGTGAACGCGGTGCTCAGCGTGGACGCTTCCTTGTTGAGCTCCTTCAGCTTCGCCTTGTCGGCGTCGGAGAGCTTCGCGCCGGCGTGCACGAAGTTCCTGTAGACCACCTCGACCAGGCGGGCGGATTCCGGGTCGAGCTTGAGCGTATCGCGCTGGTCGTAGACCGCCTGCACGCGCTGGAACAGCTTGCCGTTGAGGTGGATCGCGTCCTCGTGCGCGGCCAGCTTGGGCGCTTCCTCTTCCTGCACCTTCTGCAGCGTGTCGTTGGTGTTGGCGCCGGTGACCGCGCTGAACGTCGCCATCACCCGGTGCAGCATCGCGCCGGATTTCTCCATCGCCACGTAGGTGTTCTCGAACGTGGGTGCGGCCGGGTCGTTGGCGATCTTCTCGATCTCGGCCAGCTGCTGGCGCATGCCTTCCTCGATCGCCGGCTGGTAGTCGGCGTCATGGATCTGGTCGAACGGCGGTGCCTGGAACGGCAGCGTACTGGCGCTGTAGAACGGGTTGCTGGTCATGGCGGTGGTGCTGCTGGCGGCGGCGACGGAAGCGGCCTGCGCGGGTGGATTGGCGGCCCCGTGCGGCGGCTGCGAGCAGGCGGCGAGGGCCATGGTGGTGGCGATCATGATCATGCGCAGGCGAAGCATGCGGTCTCCCGGGTTGAGATGTGCCCGTCGGCGGGCAGGGCAAGTCGTGACCGTCGACTGTAGCGACAGCGCGGCGAGTTTCCAAACCGCGGGATCCCGCGTCAGCGCCTGCGCGCCACCTCAGGCCGCGCGCAGGTCGCGCAGCTGCCACGCCGCGCCGATCAGCAGGTACAACCGGTGACGCACCACGCTCATCGGCAGATCGGTGAGCAGGTCCACGTCGGTGCGCAGGTCGGCGACCTTCGCCCGCACCTGCGCCGCCGGGTCGGTCGCGCCAAGGCTGGCGTCAACCGCATCCGGGTCGGGCTGCGCCGCACGCCAGCGCTGGAACAGGCCGTCGTCGCGCAAGGCCTGCTGCAGCGCCGCAGCGAAGTCGCTCGGGCCAGCACCGTCGTAGGCGAAGCGCGGATCGTCACCGCGCGCATGCGCCAGGTCGGCGATCGAGAGGTAATAGTGGTTGCGGGCCATGGGGACTCCGGAATGCCAGACGGACATCCATCCCAGCACGCCGCACGTGAAGTTCAGTCCAACGCCGCCACCGCGGCACGCAGATAGCCGACGGCCTGCGCCGGCGCCACGCCGTGCGGCAACACGCCCAGGCATGGCGCTGGCAACAGCTCACGCAAGGTGGCCAGGTTCTCCTGGGGCACGTCCATCGCCGGGTCGACGCCATTGCCGATCCAGCCGAGCAGGCGGCAGCCGTCGGCCACGATCGCGCGCGCGCTGAGCTGGGCGTGGTTGAGACAGCCCAGCCGCAGGCCGACCACCAGGATCACCGGCAGCTGCCACTGTTTGGCGATGTCCGCGGCGAACAGCCCCGGCGCCAGCGGCACCAGCCAGCCACCGACGCCTTCCACCACCACCGTGCCATGCGCCGCCTGCAGCCGCTCGAAGGCCACGCGCAGCGGTGCCAGCGTGATCGCCACACCGTCGTGCGCCGCCGCCAGGTGCGGCGACAGCGGCTCACGCAGCGCCACCGGATTGACCAGCGCGTACGGCAGTTCCACGCCACCGGCCGCCAGCAGCGCCAGCGCGTCGTCGTTGCGCAGGCCGTCGGGCGTTTCCGCGCAGCCGCTGGCCACCGGCTTCATGCCGCAGGCATCGCGGCCCGCCGCACGCAACGCATGCAGCAGGGTGCAGGCGGCATGGGTCTTGCCGATGCCGGTGTCGGTGCCGGCGATGAACACCGCGGCCGTCATGGCTGCGCGTAGCGCCGGTTGAAACGATTCGTCACCGGACCGATCAGGAACAGCAGCGCGTACATGAAGCTGGGAATCGACTCGCCGCCGATCAGCAGCAGGGTGAGGATGAACGCGAACGCGCCATCCACGAACATGTCCAGCCGTCCCGCCTCGATTCCCTCGCCCTGCCCGGTCAGACTCATCATGCATCTCCATGCTGGTGGCCGGCGCATAATACGGGTTTTGCTGCAGGCCACGGTGCATGTTCGATCTGAAAACCCACAGCTACGCCAGCAAGCGCGAACACTACGACGACCTGCTGCGGCAGGCACGCAGCATCCTCGCCGGCGAGCGCGACCTGATCGCGAACGCGGCGAATTTCAGTGCGCTGGTTTACCACAGCCTGCCGCAGCTGAACTGGGCCGGCTTCTACCTGTACGACGGCACCGAGCTGGTGGTCGGCCCGTTCCAGGGCAAGCCGGCGTGCATCCGCATCGCGCTCGGCCGCGGCGTCTGCGGCACCGCCGCACAGACGCGGCAGACCCAGCTGGTGCGCGACGTCAATGCGTTCGCCGGGCACATCGCTTGCGACGCCGCCTCGCAGTCGGAAATCGTGGTGCCGCTGGTGAAGGCCGACGGCGGCCTGCTCGGCGTGTGGGACGTGGACAGCCCGGTCACCGACCGCTTCGACGAGGACGACCGCGCCGGCATGGAGGCGCTGTGCGCGGTGTTCATGGATGCCACATGCCGCTGACCACCCTTCGCGTCCGAGCGTAGGAGCCCGCTCGCGGGCGATGCTCTTGGAGCCGGGAGCCGGGAGCCGGGATTCGGGATTTGCAAAAGCAGAGCATCGCCCGCGAGCGGGCTCCTACGCGTTAGCCTTCGCGATTTTGATGCGTGCCTTCGCGCGGCTGCCGCAACAGCGCTACCACCGCGGCGCGCGCCTCGTCCACACCGCTGCCGGCGGTGGAGGAGAACACTTGCGCGGTGGCGTGCAGACCATCGGGAAAGCTCTTGCGCATCGCCGCCAGCGCCTGCGCGGCCTGGTTGCGCGAGAGCTTGTCGGCCTTGGTCAGCAGCAGGTGGCAGGGCAGGCCCGTGGCGAAGCAGAAGTCCAGCATCATCCGGTCGAACTCCTTCAGCGGATGGCGGATGTCGGCAATCAGCACCACGCCGCGCAGGCTGCGCCGCTGGTGCAGATAGCGATCGATCTCCTGCCGCCAGTGCTCGCGCAGCTCCTGCGGCACCTTGGCGTAGCCGTAGCCGGGCAGGTCGACCAGGCGCACCTCCAGCGGCGGCTCACCCTCGGCCTGCGCCAGCGGTGGTCGCTCCTGCGCATCCTGCGCCCGCGACACTGGTACATCCTTGTACGGCGGCAGCGAGAACGCCACCATCTGCTGGGTACGCCCCGGCGTCTTCGATGTGCGCGCCAGGCCCTTGTGCCCGGTCAATGCATTCAGCGCGCTGGACTTGCCGGCATTCGAGCGCCCGGCGAACGCCACCTCGGCACCGCGGTCGGCGGGAAGCTGGCTGACACGATGGGCGGCGAGTACGAACTGCGCGCCTTGCAGGGGATTGGACATGGGGGTGGTTTGACCAAGCTATGGTGGCACGGGGATAATTCTGCGGCTTCTGCCTGTCGCAGGCCGCGTGGCCATCATCCCTGGCAGTGTTCGCAAGTCTCTCGGGAGTCAAGTGTATGAGTTTTCGGTCCGCTGGTTTTCGGCCCGCTGTCCTCAGGTCCGCCGTAGCCCTGGTATTTGCGCTGACCAGCACTGCACTGCTTGCACAGGACGCCCAGCCGGCCGCCGCCGGCACCGCGGCAACCCCGCCGGCTGCAGTTGCCGCGCCGGCGCCCGCCGCCAGCGTCGCGGTCAAGCCCGGCGACGCCACGGCCGGCCAGGCCAAGGCCGCGGTCTGCGGCGCCTGCCACGGCATGGACGGCAATTCGGCTGACGCGCAGTACCCGAAGCTGGCCGGCCAGAGCGAGCAGTACATCGCGCGCCAGCTGACCAGCTTCAAGGCCGGCAAGCGGCAGAACCCGATCATGATGGGCATGGCCACGCCGCTGTCCGAGCAGGACATGCACGATCTCGGCGCCTACTTCGCCAGCAAGACCGCGTTGCCCGGTGTAGCCGACCAGGCGCTGGTGGCACACGGCCAGACCCTGTTCCGCCAGGGCGACGCCACGCGCGGCATTCCGGCCTGCATGGCCTGCCACAGCATCGACGGCCGCGGCAACCCGGGCGCGATGTACCCGCAGCTGGCCAGCCAGCATGCGCAGTACGTCGAGGCCACGCTGAAGGCCTGGCACGACGGCACCACCTGGGGCGACGACGCCCACGCGCAGGTCATGCCGGCGATCGCCAAGCAGCTGAGCGCCGACGACATCGCCGCCCTGGCCAGCTACATCGAGGGCCTGCACAGTGCCGCCAGCCAGCCGGCCAGCGCACCCTGATCGAAACGCGCCGGGCACCATCCCGGCGCTGCCGTTTCACGTTCCGCCTTTTCGAGGTTCGCCATGCTGCAGCGTTTGCCGTTCCTGTGTGCCGCCCTGCTCGCGCTTGCCGCGTGCAGCCATGACAGCAACAGCGGCAACACCGCCCAGCCCGCGGCACCGGCCGCCGCCCGCAGCGCCGAGGCCGCGCCGGCCAGCCCCGCGAGCAGCACCGCGCCGGCAACCGCCGGCAGCGCGGTGCCCGCCAGCGCCGGCACGGCGACCGCACCCGGCGAGCCCGCACCCGCCGTGACCGCCCCGGCCGTGGCCGCGGCGCCGTTCGTCGACAACGGCAAGTGGGTCGAGGGCAAGCACTACTTCCTGATCGATCCGGCGCAGCCGACCAGCCATCCCGGCAAGATCGAGGTGACCGAGGTGTTCTCCTACGGCTGCCCGGCCTGCAACGGCTTCCATTCCACCGTCGAGCAGATCGCCAGTAGCCTGCCGCCGAACGCGGTGATGAACTACCTGGCCGCCTCGTTCCGTCCGGACGAAAACTGGCCGATGTACCAGCGCGCGTTCTACGCGGCGCAGGCGCTGGACCTGGTCGGCAAGACCCACGACGCGATGTACGACGCGGTGTGGAAGGGCGGCGAGCTGTCCACCTACAACCTGAAGGCCAGCGGGCTGAAGCCGCGCTCGGCATGGCCGACCATCGAGGACGCGGCGAAGTTCTACGCCAAGTACGGCGTCGACCCGAAGGAATTCGTCGGCGTCGCCAACTCGTTCACCGTCAACACCAAGATGAAGCGTGCCGACGACCTGGTGAAGGCCTACGGGGTGGACAGCACGCCGACCATGATCGTCAACGGCAAGTACCGCTTCACGGCGAGCTCCGCCGGCGGCTACGCGCAGTCGATCGAGCTGACCCAGTGGCTGGTGGCCAAGGAAGCCGCCGGTAAGTAAGCCGGTCTGGTCAGGCCTGTTCGGTTAATCTGGCCCGCACGGCGACCCCACCGCCTACCCGCGAAGAGAGACCTGCATGTTCAAGCGATTTCCCCACCTGCGCGTGCTCACCCTGCTCGCCGGCCTGCTGCTGGCCAGTGCCTGCACCGCGCAGTCCGGCGCGCCGGCGCCGTATACCGAAGGCAGCGAGTACGTCACCCTGCCCGCTCCGCACCAGCGCTACAGCAGCGAGGGCAAGGTGGAGGTGGTCGAGGTGTTCTCCTACGGCTGCATCCACTGCGCGCAGTTCGCGCCGGCCGCCGAGAAGCTGCGCCAGCAGCTGCCGGCCGGAGTCGAATTCAAGCTGGTGCCGGCACCGTTCAGCGCGGAGTGGCTGCCGTATGCGCGGGCCTACTACGCGGCAAAGCAGCTGGGCGTAGTCGCGCGCACCCATCTGAAGCTGTTCGACGCCAAGTTCGCCCAGCACTACCCGATCAACTCGCTGGACGAACTGGCCAACTTCTACGCCGCCGAGGGCGTCGACCGCGCCGCCTTCATGCGCCTGGCCACCTCGCCCGAGGCCACCGCGAAGATGAAGGAAGACCTCGCGCTGATCCAGAAATGGCAGGTGGACGGCACCCCGACCATCGTGGTCAACGGCAAGTACCGCGTGGCCACCGTGCACTCGTTCGATGAGATGCTGGCGGTGACGCAGTGGCTGGTCAAGCGCGAGCTGGCCGGCAAGTAGGCACGACCGGCGGCGCCGGCTGACGCGCCGTTCATCTGCGCTGGATCATGCTGGGCGCAGTGCCCGGCGCCCGCGCATGCGCGCCGGCGTCCCCTTCCCGTGTAGTGTGTCGCGATGACCCGTGCCGCCACTTCCCCTGCCGCCCCTGCCGAGCGCCACCTGCGCCTGCTGAGCTGCAACATCCTGGCCGGCGCCAGCGTGCAGCGTTACAGCGAGTACGTCACCCGCAGCCTCAACGCGGTGCTGCCGGGGCGCAGCAAGATGGACAACCTCGACCGCTTGGCCGAGGTGCTGGCGCAGTTCGACGTGATCGGCCTGCAGGAGGCCGACGCCGGCAGCCTGCGCTCGGGCTTCCTCAACCAGACCCGCTACCTCGCCGAGACCGCGGGCCTGCCGTTCTGGAGCCACCAGCCGAACCGCGCGATGGCCCGGCTGGCGCACTCGGCGAACGGCCTGATCAGCCGGCTGGAACCGCACACGGTGCTGGACTACCCGCTGCCCAGCCGCATCCCCGGCCGCGGCGCGCTGCTGGCCCAGTTCGGCGAAGGCGACCACGCGCTGGCGGTGATGATCGCGCACCTGTCGCTGAGCGCGCCGGCGCGTGCGCGCCAGCTCGGCTTCATCGCCGAGCTGCTGCAGGACTTCCCGCACGCGGTGCTGATGGGCGACCTCAACACCGAGCCCGGCAGCACCGAGATGCGCCAGCTGTTCGCCAAGTCCACCCTGCAGCCGCCTGCGCAACCGACGCCGACCTTTCCCAGCTGGAAGCCGCGGCGCGCGCTGGACCACATCCTCACCTCGCCGGCGATCCGGCTGGAGAAAACCTGGGCCTTGCCGCAGGCGTTCTCCGACCACCTGCCGCTGGCGGCGGAGATCAGCCTGCCGGCGCACGTCGGCGGCCAGCCCTTGCCGACCACACGCCGATGAGCGCACCGATGGCGAAGCAGGCGCTGGCCTGGCTGGCCCTGCTGGCGGTAGCGGCGCTGGCCGCCTGGCTGCGCTACGGCCTGGTCGAATCCAGCGCGATCGGCCAGCTGTGCAGCGCCGGCCACACGCCGTGGTGGTGCCGCTGGCGGCAGTGGCTGGTGCTCGGCTTCCTCTATGACGTCTACGGCATCGCGGCGCTCGCCGCCACTGCGCTGGCGCTGCTGCAGAAGCGCGCCTGGCTGGCCTGGCTGGCCGCCGCGCTGGGCATGTTCGCGCTGCTGCTGTACTGCTTCGAGAGCGGCGCGCTGGCCCTGTTGCTGGGCAGCCTACGCCTGCTGCGGCTGCAGGCGCCGCGCGCGCTGCCAGTCGAGCAGCACCGGCACGGCCAGCAGCAGGTTCAAGCCCAGCCATAGCCACGCCACCACGGTGAGGCCGGCTTCCTGCAGCAGCACCGCCACCGCCAGCAGCGGCAGCCAGGGGGCGAGGAAGCGCTCCTCCAGCAGCGGCAGCGCCGGCGCGTGGCGCTCGCCCAGCCAGCCGAGCAATGCGTAGCCCAGGCACGGCAGCCAGAACAGGCCCAGCGGGAAATCGCGATAGCGGCCGTCGACCGCCAGCAGCAGGCCGTAGTAGGCCAACGCGAACGCCCAGCCCGCACGCAGCCAGCGCGGCGGCGCAGGCGGCGCGGCTTCGCCGGCCAGCCGCGCGGCGATCCAGCGCGCCAGCCGCAACGCGGTGAGCAGGGCCAGCGCGCTGGCGGCGAGCGACAGCGCCCACTCCCAGCCGTCGCGGCAGGCGTACAGCATCTGCCGGAACTGCCACGCCAGCGCGCCGCCGCTGGCCGCGCCGGCCAGTACCAACGCCAGCCAACCGCGCCCCCCGCGCCAGCGTCGCCGCCAGCCGCCGACCAGCGAGAACAGGGCCGCACCGGCGGCGCCGGCGAGCCAGCCGGCCCACCAGTGCGGCTCCTCGGTCACCGGCCCCTGCATGGCGAACTTCGGCCGCGCCTGTGCGTCGAAAATGCCCCAGTAGCCGCCGGCAGTGCCTTCCTGCGCGCGCTTCCACGGCTGATCGAATGCCTCGATCACGTTGTACGGCATGTGCACGGTGGCGGCGTAGCGTAGGAACTCGCGCAGGTAGCGCGCCTCGTTGACTACGCTGGCGCTGGCCGCCTGGCGCGGCCGTCCCGCGCTCGGCCAGCCGGTCTCGCCAATCATCACGCGGCGGCCGGGAAATGCCTGCTGCACCTTCGCGTACACCGTCGCCACGTGCTGTACCGCGCGTTCGGGGGGCACTGGCTGGTCTTCCCAGTACGGCAGGATGTGGATGGTGAGGTAGTCCACCGAGCCGGCCAGCTCGGGATGGCGCAGCCAGAATTCCCACACGTCGGCATAGGTCACCGGCACGCCGACCGCCGCGCGCACCTGATGCAGGTAGCCGGCCAGTTGCGCCGAAGTCAGCTCACCGCGCAGCAGCACCTCGTTGCCCACGATCACCCCGCGCAGCACCTGCGGGTACTTGTTCGCGGTGGCGATGCCCAGCGCGATCTGCTGCGCGTTCGCCTTCGCATCGCCGCTCAGCCAGATGCCCAGCAGCACCTTCATGCCGTAGCGCTCGGCGATGGCCGGCACCGCGCTCAGGCCCTGCCCCTGCGAGTAGGTGCGCACGCAGTCGAAGCGCTGCGACAGCGCGCGCAGGTCGGCGTCGATGCGTTCGGGGCTGATGAAGGCGCTCGCGTCCAGCGGCGTCTCGCCGGCCAGGCGGAACGGTGCGTACGAGACGCAGGCGATCCGCGTCGACGGCGCGTCCGGCAGCGCCACCGGCCGGCCGACCGACCACCACCAGCTCGCCCCGGCCAGCGTGGCCAGCAGCAGCGCCAGCCACGCCGGCCAGGCGCGACGAAAGACGGGCGAAGCTGCTGGCGACATGCCGGTTCCGTGGATGCATGGAGACGAAGCGTGCCAGCTTAGCAGGGGGGCCAACGCTCACCGAATCGCGACAAGCGGTTCAGGCGCATCGACTACACTGCCCGCGATCCAGCGCAGGAGTCTGCATGTCCGTCTTCCTCTCGCCGCGGCGCATCCTGCTCGTCGGGCTGCTGCTCGCCGGCTGGCTGCTGGCGGGCGTGCCGACGCACGCCGCCGAACCCGACGCCGCCCAACGTGCCGCCTTCAGGCAGGCCTACGCCGCCGCCCAGCAAGGTGGCGATGGCTGGCGATCGCTGGCCAGCGGCCTGCGCGACTACCCGCTGTACCCGTACCTGCAGGCGGCGGCCCTGCAACACGACATCCGGCAGCTCGACCGGGCCAGCGTGGAGGCGTACCTGGCGCAGTACCCGGACTGGATCCCCGCCGCCGACCTGCGCCGCGCGTTCCTGCTGGAACTGGCGCGCCGGCAGGACTGGAGCACGTTCCTCGCGCTGTACCAGCCCGGCCTCGGCGACACGCTGGCCTGCGACGCGCTGCAGGCGCGGCTGGCCGGCGGCGGCACGCTGGAGTTCGAACGCGACCTGGCCACGCTGTGGACCCGGCCGAGCCTGCCCGACGCCTGTGACCCGGTGCTCGCCGCCGCGCACGACCAGGGCCTGCTGACCGACGCGCGGCTGTGGACGCGGATCGACCGCGCCGCCGACGCCGGTCAGGCCGGCACCATCGCCAACCTGGCCGGCTGGCTCGCCGAACCCGACCGCGCCAGCGCGCGGCAGCTGGCGCAGGCACTGCGCGACCCGGCCGCCGCGCTGAACGCCGCGCGCAGCTGGCCCGACCAGCCGCGGCAGCGCCAGGCGGCCACGCTGGCGCTGACCCGCCAGGCCCGGCACGATGCCGACGCCGCCGACGCCGCCTGGCAGCAGCTGCGCTCCCGCTTCCGCTTCAGCGAGGCGCAGCGTAACCAGATCCTGCAGACCCTGGCGCTGTACCACGCCACCGATTTCGACGGCGGCGCACTGGCCCGGCTGATCGCCCTGCCTGCCGCCGCACAGACCGACGGCACACGCGAGTGGCGGGTACGCGTGGCGCTGGCGCAGCAGGACTGGAACGCGGTGCTGGCCGGCCTCGACGCGATGCCGGCCAGCCAGCAGCAGGACGGTGAATGGCAGTATTTCCGCGGCCGCGCGCTGGCCGCACTGGGCCGTGACGACGAGGCGCGCCGGCTGTTCGACGCCCAGGCCGACAAGCCCACCTTCTTCGGCTTCCTGTCCGCCGACCGGCTCGACCAGCCGTACGCGATCTGCCCGCTGACCCTGGCCGACGACCCGCAACGCGAACAAGCCCTGCTGGCCAACCCCGGCCTGCTGCGTGCGTTCGAGCTCTACGCGGTGAACCTGCCGAAGCTGGCCCGGCGCGAATGGGCGCGCGCCTTGCAGGATGCCGACCCGGCAACCCAACGGGTCGCCGCCGACATGGCCAACCGCCGCGGCTGGTACGACCGCGCCGTGTTCACCATGAGCAGCGGCGATGCGCTGCGGCTGTACGACCTGCGCTTCCCGCTGGCCAGCCAGGACGGCCTGGTGCCGCAGGCCGAACAGGCCGGGATCGAGCCGGCCTGGGCCTACGGCCTGCTGCGCGCGGAAAGCGCCTGGATGAGCGACGCGCAATCCGGCGCCGACGCGCGCGGCCTGATGCAGCTGCTGCCGGCCACCGCCGCGCTGGTGGCGAAGCGCAACGGCCTCGACTGGGGCGGCGGCGACACGCTGTACGACCCGGTCACCAACATCGCGCTGGGCACGCGCTACCTGGCGCAGATGGCCGCGCGCTTCGGCGGCTCGCCGTGGCTGGCCAGCGCCGCCTACAACGCCGGGCCGAACAAGGTCGAGCAGTGGCTGGCCGCACGCGGCACGCTGGCGCCGGACCTGTTCATCGCCACCATTCCGTACAAGGAAACCCGCGAGTACGTGGCGCGGGTGATGGCGTTCAGCGTGATCTACGATTGGCGCCTGCGCGGCGACACGGTGATGCCGATGGCCAGCCGCCTGGGCGCGATCGGCCAGCCGTACGCGCTGCCCACCGCCGCCGCGGCGCGCCGGACGGTGGCCTGCCCCGCCGAGGCGGCGGCGACCCCGGCCGGCGCCGGCAGCGTCTCGCCCTGAAGGTCCATCGAGGGTCGTTCCCATGGCCGCACAGCAACTCGTCATCCTCGGCGGCACCGGCTTCGTCGGCAGCCACCTGGTGCCGCGGCTGGTCGCCGATGGCCACCGCATCGTGCTGCTCAGCCGCAACCGCGAGCGGCACCGCGAGTTCGGCGTGCTGCCCGGGGTGAGCGTGCGCAGCGCCGACGTCCACGACGACGCCGTATTGCGCCGGCAACTGGCCGGGGCCGACACGGTGATCAACCTGGTCGGCATCCTCAACCCGCGCGGCCGCGACAGCTTCCAGCGCGTGCACGTGGAACTCACCCGCCGGCTGCTCGCTGCGTGCGAGGCTGGCGGCGTGCATCGCCTGCACCAGATGAGCTCGCTGAAGGCGGGCCAGGGCCTGTCGCAATACCTGAAGAGCCGCGGCGAGGCCGAGGCGCTGGTCAGGGCCTCCGCACTGGACTGGACCATCTACCAGCCCAGCGTGATCTTCGGCCGCGGCGACGGCCTGGTCAGCCGCTTCGCCAAGCTGCTGCGGCAGCTGCCGGCCCTGCCGCTGGCGCGCGCGCCGTCGCGGATGGCGCCCACCTTCGTCGGCGACGTGGCCGAGGTGATCGCCCGCTGTGTCGGCGACGCGAAGCTCGGCGTACGGCGCAGCTTCGAGCTGTACGGCCCCGAGGTGCTCACGCTGGGCGAGATCGTGCGCGCGATCCGCGCCGCCGCCGGCCTGCGCACGCCGATCATCGCGCTGCCCGACAGTCTCGGCCGGCTGCAGGCGCAGTTTGCGGGGCTGCTGCCCGGCAAGCCTTTTTCGCTGGACAACTTCCGCTCGCTGCTGACCGACTCGGTCGGCACGGTGGACGGCTACGCCGCGCTGGGCATCGTGCCGCAGGCGCTCACGCGCTGGCTGTCGAGCTGGCCGGGCGAGCCGCCGCGGCACCGCCGGCAGGCCGCGGCGCGTTCACTGCGGCGCTGAGGGAGAGGCCGGCGGATCAGCGCGCGCCTAACAGGAGGCGCAAGCGATCCAGCTCGGCGCCGTAGCGTGCTGCCATTGCCGGCTCGCGCGACCAGGACTGGCGCGTGCGCAGCGCCATGCGCGTATCCGCCGGCTCGTGCTGGAAGCCGACGCAAGCCTCGTCGTAGTCGAGTCCGCAGAACGTCAGCAGGCGGCGCACCGTGGCGTCGGGTTCGGCCAGCAGCGCCTCGTGGTCGTGCACCAGCAAGCGTTGCGGGAACAGCTGCTGCCAATGCCAGCCGAGCCGTTCGTGGTCGCTCCAGTAGCTGGCGAGGTCGTCCAGGTCGTAGCTGAAGTCGTGGCCGCTGGCGAACAGCTCGCGATAGCAGGCGAAGCAGGTTTCCAGCGCGTCGCGCCGGCAGTGCACCACTCGCGCGCCGGGCAACATCGCCATCGCCACGCCAACCAGGCGCCAGTTCAACCGGTGCGCATCGACGAGACGCGGCCGGCCGCGGGCCACCGGCCCGATGCGTGCCAGGTAGTCGGCGCCCAGGCGCGCCCAGTCCGCCGGCGTGGCCGCGCCCAGCCACTGCAGCAACGGCTTCCCGCGCCGGGCCGACTCCTCGCTGACCACCCGCTGCAGGTGGGCCGACTCGTCAACGCCGCCCACGTACGGATGCGCGGCCAGGACCTGCCCGGTGAGCCTGGCGCCGGCATGCGGCAGCGCCATCAGGAAGACCACCTGCTCGCCCAGCGCGGCGTCTGCGGCCCCGGCCAACGGTTCGGCGAACGCCGCGAGCACGGCGTCGACATGCGCCCGCATGCGTGCCGCGTTCCAGTTCAGCTGCCGGTGTCGCCATGCATTGGCCTTGCGCAAGGCGCGGAAGGCGGCACGGTAATCGGCCTGGTCCTCCAGCGCGCGGGCCAGCGCGAAGCCGAGCTGGATACGCGCATGCGGCGTCGGCTGCGGCATCTGCAGCACCTGCTGCAGCCGGGCCACGTCGTCCTTGCCGAAACGCTCGGCGTCCAGCGCGGACAGCCCGCTCCAGGCTTCCGGATGGCCGGGTTCGCGCCGCAGTACCTCGCGGTAGTTCGCTGCCGCCTGTACCTCGGCGCCGAGGCTGGCCTGCGCCGCGGCCAGCAGCAGGCGCGCCGCCAGATGCTCCGGGTCGAGATCCAGCGCGCGGTGCAGCGCGGTGATCGCCCCCGCCGGGCGCCCCAGCAGCTGGAACATCCGGCCCAGGTTGAACCACGCCGGGGCGAAGTCCGGCGCCAACTCGCAGGCCCGTTGCAGCGCCGACAGCGCCGCCTCGTTCTCGCCCCGGGCCTGCAGCGAAACGCCCAGGCCGATGTGCAGCAGGGCATCGCGCGGATCCTTCGCCAGCGCCTGGCGCAGGATCGCCACCGCCTGCGCGTGCTCGCCGTGCAACTGCTGCAGCTGGGCCGACAGGCGCAACGCCTCGACATTGCCGGGCACCAGCGCCAGGGCCGCGGCCAGGGCCGCTTCGGCACTCACCAGGTCGCCGCCGGCCATCGCGCCGCTGGCTTCGTCGAGCCGCCGCACCGCCTCCGCCGGCAGACCCACGGTACGGTTGCGCAGCAGCGGATGCGCCTGCCTTGCCACCATCGTCGGAGGCCCCCTGCCCGCCCGTGGATTCCGGTTCCCCAGCTTACGTGAGCGCTGCGGCGGCATAAAGCGACCTCGCTCCCGATCCGGCCACGCATGGCAGAATCCCCGCATGCAAATCTTCCTGGTCGGCGGCGCGGTCCGCGACAAGCTGTTGAAGCGCCCGGTGGTCGACCGCGATCACGTGGTGGTCGGCGCGACACCGGAGCAGCTGCTGGCGCTGGGCTACAAGCCGGTGGGCAAGGATTTCCCGGTGTTCCTGCATCCCGCGACCAACGAGGAATACGCGCTGGCGCGCACCGAGCGCAAGAACGGGCGCGGTTACCACGGCTTCGTGTTCCAGGCCGACCCGACGATCACGCTGGAGCAGGACCTGGCCCGCCGCGACCTCACCATCAACGCGATCGCCGAGGACGAGCACGGCGTGCTGACCGACCCGTTCGGTGGCGTGCGCGACCTCGAGGCGCGCCTGCTGCGCCACGCGTCGCCGGCGTTCGTCGAGGATCCGGTGCGGGTGCTGCGGGTGGCGCGTTTCGCCGCGCGATTTGCACCGCTGGGTTTCACGGTGGCCGCGGAAACCATGGCGCTGATGCGGCAGATGGTGGCCGACGGCGAGGTCGACCACCTGGTGCCGGAACGGGTGTGGGCGGAAACACGCAAGGCGCTGGGCGAGCCGCAGCCGTCGATGTTCCTGCGCGTGCTGCGCGAGTGCGGCGCGCTGGCCGTGCTGTTTCCCGAGGTCGATGCGCTGTACGGCGTGCCACAGCGCGCCGAGTTCCATCCGGAGATCGACACCGGTGTGCACATGGAGCTGGTGCTGGACGCGGCGGCGCGGCTGGCGCCGGACAACGACGTGGTGGGCTTCTGCGCGTTGACCCACGATCTCGGCAAGGCGCTGACCCCGGTCGCCGAGCTGCCGCGCCACATCGGCCACGAGCATCGCGGCGTGGCGCCGCTGCGCGCGCTGGCGGCACGACTGAAGGTACCCACCGA
Source organism: Rhodanobacter sp. FW106-PBR-R2A-1-15 (assembly GCF_058789735.1). NCBI lineage: Bacteria > Pseudomonadati > Pseudomonadota > Gammaproteobacteria > Lysobacterales > Rhodanobacteraceae > Rhodanobacter > Rhodanobacter sp. FW106-PBR-R2A-1-15. The sequence continues at coordinate 79,532 of NZ_JBYTEM010000010.1, forward strand.
GCACGCCACGCTGGCCGAGCTGGTCTGCCGGGAGCACTTGAACGTGCATCGCGCACTCGAGCTGAAACCCACCACCGTGCTGAAGCTGCTGGGCGCACTGGATGCCCTGCGCCGGCCGGCGCGGCTGGAGCTTTTCCTCGCCGCCTGCGAGGCGGACCAGCGCGGCCGGCGCGGCCACGAGTACGACGCCTACCCCCAGGCGGATTACCTGCGCGCGGCACGCACCGCCGCCGCCGCGGTCGAATCCGCCGACTTCATCGCCCGCGGCCTGGCCGGCCCGGCGATCGGCCAGGCGATGGAGGCGGCGCGGATCCACGCCATCGCCGCGCTGAGAACTCAGCCTTCGCCAAGCGGATCCGCGGTATAAAGCCCGTATGACAACGCCCGCCCGGGCACCCGTCGATCCCCTTTCTGGAGTTGCCCGTGTCGAGCGCGTTCACCCCGACCTCTCCCTTGCGTCAGCGTTTCCGCCCGTTGTGGTGGCTGGTAGTCACCTTCCTGCTCATCTCGCTTGCCACCCGCGTGGTGCTGCTGGTGATGTCCGGCAGCGAGGTGCCACACACGCCGCTGAACCTGCTGTACGCGTTCGGCGTGGGGCTGGGCTACGACCTGGTCACCTGCGTCTATGTGGCATGGCCGCTGGTGCTGTTGCTGTGGATCGTGCCGACGCGATCCGGGCGCCTGTCCGGACTGTGGCGCTGGCTGTTGTCTGCCGTCGCGCTGCTGCTGACCTGTGCGCTCGGCCTGGTCGCGCTGCACCTGATGTACCACGCCACACTCAAGACCACCTGGCCGGCGCTGCTGCCGTTCCTGTTCATACTGCCGCTGACCGCGTTCACCTACACCTCGCGTGCCGGCCAGTGGGTGCTGTACGGCTTCGCCCTGCTGCTGCTGTACGGGCTGCTGTTCGTGGCGGCGTCCGAGCTGGTGTTCTGGAACGAGTTCAGCGTGCGCTTCAACTTCATCGCGGTGGACTACCTCGTCTACACCACCGAGGTGATCGGCAACATCCGCGAGTCCTACCCGATCGGCCTGTGGCTGGCGCTGCTGGCGGCGATCACGCTGGTGCTGTTTGCGCTCGGCCGGCGCGCGCTGCGCGTGCGCGACGACGGCAGCCGCTTCTGGCAGCGCAGCAAGGTGGCGCTGCTGTGGCTGGTGCTGACGGTGATCTCGGTGGCCGCGGTGAACGGTGGCATGAAGGACCGCGTCGACAACAACTACGTCAACGAGCTGGCCGGCAACGGCATCTACCAGTTCTTCAACGCGTTCCGCAGCAGCCACCTCGACTACGCGAAGTTCTACCGCACGCTGCCGGACGACGAGGCATTCCGCCGCGTGCGCGAGATGTTGAAGACGCCCGAGGCCAGCTACGTCAGCGACGACCCGCGCGACCTCACCCGCGCGATCCGCCGGGTCGGTCCGGAGCAGCGCCTCAACGTGGTGCTGATCAGCGTGGAGAGCCTGTCCGGCGACTACCTGGGCACCTTCGGCAACCCGAACCACCTCACGCCGTACCTCGACTCGCTGGTCGACCAGAGCCTGTTCTTCGACCAGCTGTACGCCAACGGCACGCGTACCGTGCGCGGGCTGGAGGCGCTGGCGCTGTCGGTGCCGCCCACGCCCGGCGATTCGCTGCTGAAGGAGCGCAACAACGAGAACCTGTTCTCGCTGGCCAGCGTGTTCAACGACCGCGGCTACCAGTCGGACTTCGTCTACGGCGGCTACGGCGAGTTCGACAACATGAACTATTTCTTCGGCCACAACGGCTACCGCGCGGTCGACCGGCGCGACATCCCCAAGAGCGCCACCATCCACAGCGAGAACGTGTGGGGCGTGGCCGACGAAGACCTGTACACGCTGGCGATGGGCCAGATGGACCAGATCCATGCGGAAGGAAAACCGTTCTTCCTGCACGTCATGACCACCTCCAACCACCGCCCGTACACCTTCCCGGAAGGCCGCGTGAAGCAGGCCAATGGCGCCCGCCAGGGTGCGGTGGCGTACACCGACTGGGCGATCGGCGACTTCATCCGGCGCGCGCGCCAGAAGCCGTACTTCGACGACACCGTGTTCGTGATCACCGCCGACCATTGCGCCTCCAGCGCGGGCAAGACCAGCGTGCCGGTGAACCGCTATCACGTGCCGCTGTGGATCTACGCGCCGAAGCACGTCGCGCCGCGGCGGGTGGACCGCCTGATGGGCCAGGTCGACATCGCGCCGACCCTGCTCGGCCTGCTCAACTTCAGCTACCGCTCGCGCTTCTTCGGCTACGACCTGTTCCAGCTCGAACCCGGCCGCGAACGCGCGTTCCCGGCCACCTACGAGAAGCTCGGCTACCTGCACCGCGACGTGCTCACCGTGCTGGAACCCGGCCGCAAGCTGGAGCAGATGAAGCCGGACTACGCCACCGACGACGCGGTGCCGCTGCAGCCGCAGGACGAGGAGGAGATTGCGCAGACGGTGGCCTACTACCAGGTCGCCAGCGAGCTGTTCAAGCGCGGCCAGCTGGTGCGCCGGCCGACCGACGCGACGGCAGTGGAGCCGCTGCCGGCAGCAGCGTCCGCGGTGCCTGCCGCAGCCAGTTCGGCGCTCGCGCCGGCCGGCTCGACCGCGGCACCGGCAGCGGCCGCTTCAGCCGCCGCGCCGGCGCACTGACCACGCCTCCACGCCAGCCAGGACGCTGGCGAGCGGCGTGCGCAACAGCAGTAGCGCGATGGCGATGCCCACGCCGTCGGCCAGCACGTCCAGCACATCGGCGTCGCGCGGCGGGTCCAGCCACTGCGCGAACTCGATGAACACGCCGAAGGCCAGGCATCCCAGCGCGGCCCAGCCACGCGGGCGGCGAGCGCGGTAGACGTTGCCCCACCAGCCCATCAGGCAGGTGAAGGTGATGGCGTGCAGCAGCTTGTCGCCATACGGAAACTCCAGCGTGATGCCTGGGTCCGGCGTCAGCGCCATCCACAGCACCCACAGCATGATCGCACCGCCCAGGGTGACCCAGGCGCGATGCCAGCGCAGCGGGGTGGACGTCTGGACGTCCATGGCGTCAGAGCCGCCGGCTTTGGTCGGCGGCGAGCAGTTCGGCCGGCAATGGCAGCGCGTCGAGGCCGCGCGCCAGCAGCATGGCCTGGAAGCGCTCGCCCATCTGCTCGGGCAGCATCAACCGCTTGGCCTGCTGCGCCAGCCGGTAGCGGCCGTGCTCGTCGGCGGTCGCCGCGTGCTCGCGCTCGAACACCTGCTGCAAGCCGGCGCCGATCAGGAACTGGGCCTGCGGCAGGTAGCCAGCCACGCCGAAGCCGGCGCTGTTGCCGGCCTCGGCCAACGCGGTGAAATCGACCGAGGCAGTGAGGTCGTTCAACCCGGGCAGGTACAGCGGATCGCTGTGCGTGTGGTGGCGGTAATGCGCCATCAACGTGCCGTCGTCGCGCTCGGGCAGGTAGTACTCGCGGCGCACGTAGCCGTAGTCGACGAACAACAACAGCCCGGCGCTGAGCGCGCCGGCCACCGCCTGGATCCAGTACGGCAGCTGCGGCAGGATTTCCGAGCGGTAGCCGTCGACGAACTCGACGCCGAGGTCGCGCTCGACATGGCGTACCGCACCGGCCACCAGCGCGTCGGCGGGGCGGTCGACGCGGATCAGGCGGCCCTCGCCGTCCAGCGCCACGTACTCCTCGTATACCTCGCCCTGGCGCATCGCGAAGCGGGTGGCCGGCAACGCGTCGACCACTTCGTTGGCGAACAGCACCCCGCGCCAGTCCTGTTCGGGCGGACGGTCCAGCCACTGCACGCGGGCATGCAGTTCACCCGGCAGCTTCGCGACGAGGCGTTCGCGCTGGCGTTCGCGCAGGTCGGCGCTGGGCTCCAGGATCAGATACTGCCGCGGCAGCGTGCCGCCAGCCGCCAGCGCCTTCAGCGCCTCCTCGGCAAATGCACCGCTGCCGCCGCCCAGTTCGAGAAAATCCGCCTGCTCGCCCAGCATCGCCAGCACCGGCTGCACCGCGTTGACTACGCAGCCGGCGAACAGCTCACCCAGTTCCGGTGCGGTGACAAAGTCGCCGGCCGCGCCGAACTTGGTGCGCCCGGCGCTGTAGTAGCCCAGTCCCGGCGCGTACAGGCAGCGCTCCATGTACTGCGAGAACGGCATCGGCCCGTGCGAGACGATCTGCTCGCGCAGCAGCTGCAGCAGGCGGTCGGAATGGGCGCGCTCGTCGGCGCTGGGTTCGGGGAGGCGGGAGGGCATGGCGGTTGCCGGTCATGAAAACGCGGCAAGCATAGCGGATGGGCCGCAGCTCACAGCCTGCAATTGTAGGGCGGGCACTGCCCGCCGCTGTGCGTTGCAAGATCAAAAGCTGGCGGGCAGTGCCCGCCCTACGCCGTTGCAAGTTCAGGGTTGCGACTCAAGGGCTGGGGACGCCACTCGCCGCTCTTGCCGTTCCTATTCCCCATTCCCTATTCCCGTCCCTCAGAAATCCTTCTGCAGGCTCAGGTATACGCCGCGGCGCGGGCCGAACTGCGGTGCGCCGACGCCGATGCCGCTGCCGTCGCGCAGTTCATAGGTGCGGTCCAGCGCGTTGATCAAGGCCAGCTGCGCGTGCAGCTTGCCGAAGCGATCGAAGGCGAAGTCGTGCGCGACGTTGAGGTTGAGCTGGAAGTACGCCGGCAGCGACGCACCGTTCGGCACCGCGCCGTCCTTGCGCAGGCCGCTGCCGAACAGGTAGTCGGCGCCGACCCGGGTGGTGGCGTCCAGCGCATAGCTGACGCCGCCGGACGAGGTGAGCTTCTGGTCGTGGTCGAGGAAGATCCAGTGGCGGTTGACCCAGGCCAGGTCGTCCGGCGCGAAGTTGTACTGGCTGGTGATGATGCGCTTGCCGATCGCCTTGCCCAGCGATGCATTGAAGTACGCCGACAGCGGCCCCTGCTCGTAGTTGACGGTGAATTCCAGGCCCTTCACCCGGCCGGCGGCGTAGTTGAAGGTGGAGTAGACCAGCGCGGAGCCGAACTGGCCCTCGTCCTGCAGGCGCTGCACCTTGCGGTAGTAGGCGTCCACGCCCACGGTCCAGGCCGAACCGATGTTCTGCGAGACGCCGACGTCGAAGTAGTCCGAGCGCTCGGCCAGTGGCGTGTTGTTGCCGCTGTCCGCCACCGCGTTGGTGGTGCCTTCGAACTTCGCGATGTTGCTGCTCGCGATCATCTCGGTCGCCGGCGGAGTGAAGTAGCGCGAATAGCCGGCGTGCACGGTGGTGCTGCCGGTGGCCTGCCAGACCAGGCCCAGGCGCGGGCTCAGCTGGCTCTCCGCGCGCACCAGCTGGTAGCGGTCGCCGCGCAGGCCGTAGTTCAGCGTCCAGTTCTCGCCGATGCCCCATTCGTCCTGCACGTAGGCCGACCAGGTCTTCGCGACGAGGCGGCTGCCGTCGAGGATATTGATCGGCATGGTGCTGGTCTGGTTGCCGTCGGCGTCGGCGGGGAACACCCATGCGTCGTTGCCACTGACCGCACGCTCGAAGCTGCCGTAGACGCCGTAGCGCAACGTGTGGCGGTCGCCCAGCGGGGTGGCGAAGTCGGCCTGCAGGGTGCTGGCGCGGTTGCTGCGGCTGACGTCGGAGGCGACCCCGTTGAACATCAGCTCGCCGATCCGGTCCGGCGCATAGGCGAGGCTGCTGTAGCGCTGGCCCACCGACACCTGGTAGTCGGTCGCGCCCAGCTTGCCCTGCAGCGCCAGCACGCCGAAGCGGGTGTTCTCGCGCTGGCGTCCGTCGAGGTCGGCGGAGTTGAAATCGACCGTGTCGTGGTAGCCGAAGGCGGGTACCTGCCCGGAGTTATTGGGAATCTGGTAGCGGTTGTTGGCGACGCCGAACAGGAAGCTCAGGCGGGTGTCGTTGTCGATCAGGTAGCTGATGTCGCCGAAGCCCTTCACCTGGTTGGTGTGGTCGTGGATCGGCTTTTTGCTCGGCGTGGGATTCTCGATGCCGGCGTCGTTCTTCATGTAGTTGCCGGTGAAGAACCAGCTCCAGCGATCGTTGCTGCCCCACACCGACGCGTTCGGGTTGAGCGTGCCGTTACTGCCGCCGGTGAGGCCGACGCTGCCACCGTTGCCGAGGTCGTGGCCGCTCTTCGTGGTGATGTCGACCACCGCCGCCGTGCGCAGGCCGTACTGCGCCGGCAGCGCACCGTCGAGCAGTTTCACGCTGTCGATCGTGCGCGCGTCCAGACTTTGGCCGAAGCCGCCGATCGACTCAGGAATGATCACGCCGTTGATGCGGTACTGCAGGTTCGCGTGGTCGCCGCGCACGTGCACGCCGCCGTAGGAGTCCTGCACCACGCCGGGCGCCTGCAGCAGCACCTGGTTCAGCGGCGTGGACGCTCCGAGCGGCAGCCGTGCGATCGCCTTGTGATCGATCACGTACTGGCTGCTGCCGGTATCCGGCGACAGCGCGTTGCGTGCCTGGTCGAGCGCGCCGGAGACCGAGATCTCGCCCAGATTCTGCACCTCGACCGGCTGCTTGTTGCGGCTGCCGTCGTCGGTCGGACCGCCCCCGATCGCAGTGACGGCGGGGGCAGCCATTGCCGACGCCGTGTCGGCGGCATGCGCGATGCTCGTACCCAGGGCAACGGCAAGACTCACGGCAAGCAGGGAAGGTTTCATCGGCAATTCCGGCAGAGGTAGATGAGGGCGCTTATTTTGTAATGTTATAACATTACTGATAAATTTTCCGCCCGGCCTGCGCCAGAAGTCATGCCTTCCGGCGAAATCATTGATCCCCGCTTCATGCAACGTCTCTAGACTGCAAGGACGCATGTCGCGACCGGCGACATCCCACGGAGCCACGCATGACCCAGCGCAGCCAGCAGGTACCCGCTGTCATCGCGCCGGCCGACCACGGCCGGATCGCCGAGGCGATCCTGGATTTCGTCAGCCAGGTGCCCGACAGCAGGATCGGCAACACCCCGGACCCCGCCAGCGAGGCCCGCCGGCTGGCCAGCCGCGCGGCCCAGCGCGCCGCGCTCGCCGCCGGCTCACTGGCGCTGCCGCCGGGGCCGCTGGGCTGGCTGACCTTGCTGCCGGAAATGATCGCGATCTGGAAGATCCAGGCGCAGATGGTCAGCGACATCGCCGCCGCCTACGGCCGCCACGCCAGCCTCGGGCGCGAGCAGATGATGTGGTGCCTGTTCCGCCACACCGCGGCGCAGGCATTCCGCGACCTGGTGGTGCGCATGGGCGACCGGCTGCTGTTCCGGCGCATGTCCTACACCGTGCTCGAACGCGTAGCGAAACAGGTCGGCATCAAACTGACCGGGCGCACCCTCGGCAAGGGCGTCTCGCGCTGGCTGCCGCTGATCGGCGCGCTGGGCGTCGGCGCGTATGCCTACTACGACACCGGGCAAGTCGCCGGCACCGCAATCGAGCTGTTCGAAGGGGAGATCGCGGTGGAAGACACCGCCGACAGCAGCGGCCCGCAACCCACGCCCACGGCAATGGCGACGCCCACGCGCCGCGCGACGGACCGGCTGGCCGGCAAGGCCGTGACCGGCGCTGCACGCACGCTGGCCGCTGCCGCGCGCAAGGCAACCCGCCGACCGCGCAAGCCGAAAACACCATGACGACGGCGACGACTCATGACGTCATCGTCGCTTTGCGGCAAGCTGTGCGCTGCATCCCTGCCGGAGCCAGCACATGTCGCCACGCCGCGATCGTCCCGTTGCGCTGATCACCGGCGCCGGTCGCCGTGTCGGCGCGGTGACCGCACGCACGCTGCATGCGGCCGGCTACGACCTGGCGCTGCACTACCGCCATTCCGCCGACGACGCCCGCGCGCTGGCTGACGAACTGGAGCGGCAACGCAACGGCAGCACCCTGCTGCTGCAGGCCGAACTGGCCGAGCTGCCGGCCCTGCCGACGCTGATCGAACAATTGCTGGCGCACTACGGCCGGCTCGACGCGCTGGTGAACAACGCCTCGGCATTCTTTCCCACCCCGCTCGGCACGACGACGCCGCAACAGTGGAACGCGCTGTTTGCCTCCAACGCGCAGGCGCCGTTCTTCCTCAGCCAGGCGGCGATCCCGGCGCTGCGCGAAGCGCGTGGCGGCATCGTCAACATGGTCGACATCTACGCCGAACGGCCGCTGGCGGAACACGCGGTGTACTGCATGGCGAAGGCCGCGCTGGCTGCGATGACCCGCTCGCTGGCGCTGGAACTGGCGCCCGAGGTGCGCGTCAACGGCGTGGCGCCCGGTGCGGTGCTGTGGCCCAGCGACAGCAAGCCCTACGCCGACCAGCAGGCGATGCTGGCACGCACGCCGCTGCAGCACGCCGGCACGCCGGACGACGTCGCCGGCACCGTGCTGTGGCTGCTGCGCGATGCGCGGTACGTCACCGGGCAGATCATCCGCGTGGACGGCGGTCGCACGTTGTCGGTATGAGCGGCGCCGCGCAGCCTGGCGCGGCGCCGGAGCGCCAGTCCGATGCACGGCTAGCCGTGCTGGCGGTCGTACGGGCTGACCAGGCCGTCGGCAGAAAAGCGCTTGTATTGCCACTGGTACTGCGTGAAAGCCAGCTCCACGCATGCCTGCACGCCTCGATTGAGTGCCGCGCAGGCCACCTCCAGCGCGGGGTCGGTCAGCTCCGGCGGCGCCGGCAACAGATGGATGCGGTAGCCGGTGCCACGCGGCAGCCGCTCGGCGAACGCATACAGCACGGTCGCGCCGGTGCGCGCGGCCAGCCGCGGCAGCAGCACCATGGTCAGCGCCTCGCGGCCGAAGAACGGCGCGATCTGGCCCTCGCCCGCGCGTGGCTTCTGGTCCGGCAGGATGCCCACCGTGCCGCCGGCGGCCAGCCGCTTGTACAGCGTGCGCACGCCGGCACCGTCGGCGCGCACCTGCTCCGGCGCCAGCGCGCCGCGCACCTTGCGCAGCAGGCCCTCGACCGCGGCGATCCGCGGCGGCCGGTACAGGATCGCCATCGGCGTCTTGCCACACAGCCAGTAGTTGAGCAGCTCCCAGCAGCCCAGGTGCGGCGCGGCGATGATCACCCCCTTGCCGGCAGCCAGCGCAGCATCCAGCAGCGCCTCGCCACGCACCTCGCGCACCAGCGCCAGCGCGCGCCCGGCGCCGGCGCCCCAGACCTTGACGATCTCGCAGGCCGACTTGCCGCTCTCGGCCAGCACCTCGCGCAGCAGCGCGGCCTGCGCCTTGTCATCCAGCTGCGGGCGCGCGATTGCCAGGTTCGCTGCGGTGTTGTGCACCGTGCGGCCGCCGCACCACAGCAGCAGCCGGCCCAGGGCGGCACCCAGGCCATGCAGCATGCGCAGCGGCAGCAGCGCCAGCAGTCGCAGCAGCAGATAGATCAGGTAGATGTCCGGGCGCATGGCCGAAAGTGTAGAGGACACGCACCGCCGCCAGCCCTCCTTCGCTTATGCTCATGCGAATCCCGAATCCCGAATCCCGAATCCCGAATCCCGAATCCATGATTGCCCTGATCCAGCGCGTACTGTCCGCCAGCGTCAGTGTCGGCGATGAAACGGTCGGCGCGATCGGCCCCGGCCTGCTGGCGCTGGTGGCGGTGCAGCCCGACGACGGCGAGGCGCAGGCGAAACGCATGCTGGAGCGCCTGCTCGGCTACCGCGTGTTCGCCGATGCCAACGGCAAGATGAACCGCTCGCTCGCCGACACCGGCGGCGCCCTGCTGCTGGTCAGCCAGTTCACCCTGGCCGCCGACACCCGTTCCGGCATGCGCCCCAGCTTCACCAGCGCGGCGCCGCCCGAGCATGGCCGGCGCTGGTTCGAGCGGCTGCTGGAGCTGGCCCGCGCCGCGCATCCGGGGGTGGAAACCGGGCGCTTCGGCGCCCATATGGTGATCCGGCTGGTGAACGATGGCCCGGTGACTTTCTGGCTCGACACCGGCTGAACGGACGCCGGCGCGCGATGCACGGCCCGGTGCGGGCAAAGACACGGCAACACCGCGATTTGGCGCGATTTTTGCGTACCCCATCGCAGCCTTTTTCCACTTGAAAACTGGTCAAAAAAGCAGCACATCGCTATAATGTCCGGTTCTTGAACCTTGCGGCGGTCGGTGAATGAATAGCAAAGCTCCCCACGAGCAACAGTCTGAAATCAAGGCGCTCATCTCCAAGGGCCTGGAGCAGGGCTACCTGACCTACGCCGAGATCAACGACCACCTGCCCGACGACATCGTCGACCCCGAGCAGATCGAAGACATCATGGCGGTGCTCAAGGGCGTCGGCATCGAAGTGCACGACGCCGCGCCGGATACCGACCCGCTGGCCGACAAGGCCGGCAGCAGCACCGACGACGAAGCCGCCGCCGAGGAAGCCGTGGCGCTGCTCTCCGCGGTGGATTCCGAGGTGGGCCGCACCACCGACCCGGTGCGCATGTACATGCGCGAGATGGGCACAGTCGAGCTGCTCACCCGCGAGGGCGAGATCGCCATCGCCAAGCGCATCGAGGAAGGCCTGGGCCAGGTGCAGACCGCGCTGGCCAGCTTCCCGCTGACCATCGAGCTGCTGCTGGAGGAATACGACCAGCACCTGGACGGCAAGCGCCGCCTCAGCGAGATCCTGGCCGGCTTCCTCGATCTGGAGGAAGCCGCCGACCTCGCCCGCAAGGAGAAGGAAGCCGCCGCGCTGCTGGCCCCGGAAGTCGAAGACAGCGAGGAAGGCGACGAGGACGACGACGAGACCGCCACCGAGGACGAGGAAGAAGCCGGCCCCAGCGGTCCCGACCCGGAAGAGGTCAAGCGCCGCATGGAGCTGCTGCGCGAGCACTACGCCAAGTTTCAGAAGGCCGCGCCGAGGGCCGCCAGCATCACCGACAAGAAGATCGTCAAGCTGCGCGACCAGATGGCCGAGGAATTCCTCAAGCTCAAGCTGCCATCCGCGCTGATCGACGGCTTCGTGCGCAAGCTGCGCGAGGTGGTCAACGACATCCGTCACCACGAGCGCGTGCTGATGGACATCTTCGTCAAGCAGGTGAAGATGCCCAAGGCCGAGTTCATCAAGGCCTTCCCCAGCAACGAGGGCAACCCCGAGTGGGTGGCCGAGCTCAGCCGCAAGCGCCAGAAGTGGTCGCCGAACATCAAGACCCACCGCGAGGCGATCGACGCCGAGCAGGAAAAGCTCGCCGCGATCGAGCGCAAGCTATTCCTGCCGCTGATCGACATCAAGGACATCAACCGCGCCATGGCTTCGGGCGAGGCGAAAGCCCGCCGCGCCAAGAAGGAAATGGTCGAGGCGAACCTGCGCCTGGTGATCTCGATCGCCAAGAAGTACACCAACCGCGGCCTGCAGTTCCTCGACCTGATCCAGGAGGGCAACATTGGCCTGATGAAGGCGGTGGACAAGTTCGAGTACCGTCGCGGCTACAAGTTCTCGACCTACGCTACCTGGTGGATTCGCCAGGCGATCACCCGCTCGATCGCCGACCAGGCCCGCACCATCCGCATCCCGGTGCACATGATCGAGACGATCAACAAGTTGAACCGCATTTCCCGCCAGATGCTGCAGCAGTTCGGCCGCGAGGCGACGCCGGAAGAGCTGGCCAAGGAAATGGAGATGCCCGAGGACAAGATCCGCAAGGTGCTGAAGATCGCCAAGGAACCGATCTCGATGGAAACCCCGATCGGCGACGACGAGGATTCCCACCTGGGCGACTTCATCGAGGACGGCAACGCCAGCTCGCCGATCGACTCGGCGACCGAGACTGGCCTGATGGAAACCGTGCGCGATGTGCTCGCCGGGCTCACCCCGCGGGAGGCGAAGGTGCTGCGCATGCGCTTCGGCATCGACATGAACACCGACCACACCCTGGAAGAAGTCGGCAAGCAGTTCGATGTCACCCGCGAGCGCATCCGCCAGATCGAGGCCAAGGCACTGCGCAAGCTGCGCCACCCGAGCCGTTCGGAACAGCTGCGCTCGTTCCTCGACGTGGAGTAAGCGGCGACGCCGGCATGACGAAGAAGCCCCGCCGACGTGGGGTTTCTTCGTATGCGCCTCCGTAGAAGCCCGTGCTGGCACGCCCCCGGCAACTCCTCTACCATTCGTCGCCTGCGGGCCTATAGCTCAATGGTCAGAGCAGAGGACTCATAATCCTTTGGTTCCAGGTTCGAGTCCTGGTGGGCCCACCAGACATCCGCGGCACGCAGTTCATGTGTTCGGGAAGCCATAGTTTGAGCGGAAAGAGCGAACTATGGTTTCTCGTAAGCATAGTTTGCTGGTTCAGCCATGACCGGTCGTGGTAGCGGCCGCGTACGTAAAGCATAATTTGTCCGCTAGCCTGCACGCCTACGAAGTGTCAGCTTGCCGCCGAGGGCCCTTGCCAAGTTTGGCCTTGCAAACAAGGTCTTGCATACGGTTGGTATGGGGCGGCGTTGCTCGCGGGAGGGCCGCGTCTCGTTTCGCCCGCAAGAGCGCCACTTCAGCAACGACGTTGTCAGAGCCCGTCATACGTGACTTCCCGCCAGCGACCGCCGCCGGACGCTCCCCCCCCCTTCGTGTGCTTCATTTCAATAGTGGGCGGGGGAACCGGATGCAGCGGGAGGTACGGTCTGCGCAAGATCAGTCGCCGAGCTTGGCTGCCGGGTCTTTCCCAGCGTCCAGTTGCCCGCGGCTGCGCCAGCCCCCGTGCCAAGCTAGCGCCATCGCGGAATCATTCGGATACGGGCATTTTTCCTGCGGCTCGCCACAATCGCGTGCGTAATGGCCTTCGATCCATGCCTGCAGCGGATATTGCATTCCGCTTTCCTTGACCATGCTGGCGTCCTTTTGTGGGCGTCGTGGAAGCTTGGGTGAGGTCGGCAGACCAGGGTTCAAGTATGGAAAAGCCCGCCAGAGCGGGCTTGGATCCATCTATGCCGGGGGATGGCCGGGACAATCGCCTCACTGCGGCGGATTAGCTACACAGGGGTGAAGCTGTTCACATTTTTTCATTTCACGACCGCCTGAATCGTGACATCGTCACGTTCTTGGAGTTATGGCGGGGAAATCGTGCTTACGCCAGCAAAATGGTAGAACCTTGAAGGGCTTCGGCTGGAATCACAAGCGGGTCTACCGCATCTACCGGGAGCTGGAATTGAACCTGCGGATCAAGCCGAGGAAGCGCCTCGTGCGCGAGTCGATCAACCAGGTCTGGTCGATGGACTTCATGCACGACCAGCTCAGCGACGGGCGCAGCTTCCGGTTGTTCAATGTGCTGGACGACTTCAACCGCGAAGGACTGGGGATCGAGGTCGACCTGTCGCTGCCCTCGGGTCGCGTGATCCGGGCGCTGGAGCAGATCATCGAGTGGCGTGGCAAGCCAAGGGCGATCCGTTGCGACAATGGTCCGGAGTACATCAGTGGCGTGTTGCTGACCTGGGCCGAGCAGCAGGGCATCCGGATCGAACACATCCAACCGGGCAAGCCGCAGCAGGACGCCTATGTCGAGCGCTACAACCGAACCGTGCGTTACGCCTGGCTGGGCCGAACCCTGTTCGACTCGATCGAACAGGTACAGGACATGGCCACCCGCTGGCTATGGACTTACAACCATGAGCGCCCGAACATGGCGCTCGGCGGCATCACGCCGATGCAGAAACTGATCCTCGCCGCCTAGCTCCACTTGTGCTGTCAACTAAAAGTGGGGGGATTACCTAATGACACAGCGGTTCCTGCTCAGGTCTGGCCGGAATTGTACTGCAGACGTGACAAGCCCATCAAAACGCCTGATTCGGAATCATGGCGTCATTGGACCGCAGCTTGCCACCGATCATGTTGCCCCCGGCAAGGGTGAAGCACATCGGGCCTTGCACTGTGCCTGGCTGCCACGGGGTTGCAAATACTTGATAGCTATACGGCGGCCCTTTGGCGATGGCCGTGGCGTAGTCTGAAGTTTCCTTTGCATCCGAATAGATGCGCAGCGTGTTCCAGTAGACGTAGCCATACCCCACGCCCATGTCTTTCACGCCCTCCTTGCTGCATGGGCCAAGTGCAAAGGACACGTTGTAATCCTTCTTCTTAGCAAGCGCCAACAGGTCTGTGTCGGTCGTGAATTCGATGCGCAAGATGATTTTTGATGGGCGCGGTTTCAGGCTAACCCATTTGAGCTGCGGTTGATCCTTGAAATCAACGCCGGTGACGGACGTAACTCGGACGTCCTTTGGGCCATCGCTGAATGGCCAAGTCGTACAAGCGGCCACGGGAATTCCGCATGAAGCGATAGCAAGGGCTGTGATCAGGCTTCTCTGTCGAGTCATTGTTCAATACCTCGGCAAGAATGGCGGGTTGGCAAGGGGCGCTCCCCCGAGAACCTGGGCAGGGCTGTTCACACCTGCACCTGAGGCATTCATCATTGACTCGAAGTCTTCATGGTTCACACGGTTGTCTTGGATGTAAGAGTCCGCGATGCCATTGGGTTCGTCATTCCAGCCACCGCCGATGCCGGCGATGAAGTTAGAAGGTTGAAAGACCTTATTGCCTTCGGCGTCCACGTCCACCCATGTTCCCACCTTACCAGCGAGGGCATTCAAGTCTGGCGAATGGCGGCTGACAGGGTCGATGGTGATCAGGAGATTGACCTTCTTGCATGACTGCATGGCCGCCTTCGCCGCGGTGTCGCCACCATAACTGTGGCCGATCAGATTGATTGGGTCGCCTGGTTTGGCATTGGCAATGTCCTGCAAAATTCCATTGAGATCGGTCCACGAGTAGTAGGCGGAGTCCGGATTGTTCTGGTGATAATTGTTGTAATAGCTCCGCACAATCCCTGAGGTGGCATCACCGAAGCCACCCACAAAAATGTCGCGCAAACCATCGGGGTCGACTCGGTCCAGAGGGGCGTTGTTGACATAGGCATAGGTACTGATACCCCCAGCCAATCCTGCCGGATCACTCTGCAAAAATCTTCCGGTCGAGGGCTCATAGGTGCGATGGATGTTGTAAACCGTGTTTGACTCGGCATCAAAGTACTGTCCCGGATAGCGCAGGTTGAGTACATAGCCCGTCGTCGACGTTGGCGCTTGCTCTCCGAAGGGGTTGCCTACATAGGGCCACGACCAGATTATCGTGCCAGCGCCGTCAGTGACGGCCCGCGGCGTGCCTAGGCCATCGGCGTGCACGTAGTTGACCACGCTGGTGGTGACGCTACCATTGATGCTGTTGTCGATCACCACCACCGGAATGTCACCCAACCAGACGTAGTCTCGGTTGTTTGTGGCCACTGTGCCAGCGTGGTGGTGGTACCTGCCGCGGTGTTTTCCCTTGCCTTTTGCCAGCGCAGCGCTGCTTGTCTCGTATTCGCCGATCAGCTGGCCAGCTTCGTTGTAAGCGAAACGTTCAGTCGTCGCCTGTAGGAACGTGACTACCTTACCAATACGCTGCCCCATCGCGTTGTAGGTGTAGATGCCTACGGTCGCGCCGTTGAGCTGTGCCATCGTCAGGCGGTTGCGTCCGTTGTAGCCGAATCCATAGGTGTTGCCGCCGATCACACTGCCGGTGGTGTTGCCGTTGGCGTCGTTGGCGCGCGCAATACCGTTGATGCTGGCAAGCTGGTGCGTGCCGCCGGTGTAGAGATAGGCACCGGTAGCCAGGCCCAGTGCCGTCTTGCTCCGTCGATCGCCGGTCGGGCTGTAGGTGTAGCTTTCCAGTGCGGCACCGTTGTCGGCGATACCGGTGAGTCGATACAGCGGATCGTAGCTGTAGGTTTCCGTGGCGGGATTGGCTCCCGAGGCATTGCCCAAGGCCGTAATATTGCCCAACGCATCACGATTGAAGTGCAGGTTGAGCGCTGGGCTGGTCAGGTCGGTCAACCGGTAGTTCGCGTCGTACGTGCGTGTCACGACCTGGCCATTGCCCAGCGTGTAGCTGCTGATCGGCCCAAACGGCAGGTAGTTGATGCTGCTGACCACGGTCGGTGACACCACGCTCGCCCCTGCGGGGGCCACCTGCACGCTGCTGACACGGCCGTCGCTGTCATACGCGTAGCTGATCGCCGTCTGGTCGGGCGTACTCACGCTGCTCAGTCGATTTCCCGCGGTATACGCGTAGCGCGTGGTGTCCGTCTGGCTCAATGTCACCTGCTGCTTCTGGATGACGTTGCCCCGCCCGTCATAACAGAACACGGTAGTGACGCCGGCCTCCACCACGCGCGTCAGTCGTCCGATCGGAAGGGATGCGCTGCAGCCGGTCACCGCATTGGCCTCGTCGTAGGCGTAGCTGACATTGAGAGTGGTGTCGGTGTAGCCGGTGCTGATCAGGCGATTGTTCGCGTCATAAGTCGACGTGCTGACGATGCCCTTCGCGTCGGTGTGCGTCAGGCGATTGCCGGCGGCATCGTAGGTATCGCTGCTGGTGCCCGTGTCCGGGCTATGCAGCACCGTGCGGTTGCCGAGGCCATCGTAGTCGTAGGTGGTGCTGAGGCCGTCCGGATCACCGACGCCCTCCAAGTTGTCGCGGGCATCGTAGGCGAACACGCTCTGGGTGTTCTTGGTGGCCGGGTCGGGACCGTTGTAGTTGGCGATCGTGCTTTGCAGCCGGTTGAGGGCATCAAAGCCTTGCTGACGCTGGATGCCCAGCGCATCCGTGGACTGCACCAGATTGCCATTGCCATCGTAGCTGCCACTGGTGCCGGCGTTGAAGACGGCGTGGTTCAGGCCATCGACCACTGCCGTGAGCTGACCCAGGATGTTGAAGGTGCGCGACAGGCTGTGCACGACAGTGCCGGTAGCAGTACGGATCTGCTCGCCGGTCTTGTTGCCGGCGTTATCCAGCGTGTAATGGATGACGTTGCCTTGCGCATCGGTGATGTCGGTCAAGCAGTGGGCCGCGTCGTAGGCATAACGGGTCGTGATGCCGTCCGGATCGGTGATCGAGGCGACCGCACCGTACGCCGTGTAGCTAAGGGTCGTGGTGGCACCACCGACGCTGCGCGAGGCGAGCCAACCACGAGGCGTATAAGTCAGGTTAGTAACCACGCCGTTGGCGTCCCGCAGGCTGGTGACGCGGCCGGCACCGTCATACGTCAGATAGCTGGTGGTGTGGCCCAGAGCATCGGTCACCGATTGCAGGTCGCCGTGATGCGCGGTGGCGATGTCGGCCAGGTAATAGGCATAGGTGCTGACGTCGGCCACCTCGGTGCGCGGACCGTCCACGGAAAGCAGCAAACCCACGATCGGACACTGGGTGGTGTCGACGGCCGTGCAGTAGCTGTAGGTCCAGCGGCGCACGCCGGCCGGTGGCGTACCGGTAGTGGCGCAGGTGTAACTACTGGCTTGGGCCGGATCGATCTCGCAACGGGCCAATGGCTGGCCGACGGTGTTATAGACCCAGGCAGTTTTGCCGACCGTGTTGCCCTTGGCATCGAGCACCGTGCGGATCAGCGGAACGCGCAGCGTGGTGTTCCAGGTAATGTTGGTGGTGCGTTGATCCGCGCTTCCCGAACCGTCAACCTGCTGATCCAGCAAGCCATTGGCGTCATGAACCATCGTCGTGACGTTGCCGTTGAAGTCGGTGGTCGAGGCCACATAGCCGTTGCTGTCGAACGTGGCCGCGGTGTTGGGTTGGCCGCAGCCGGAGCCGCAAGGCGCGCTGACGGTGCTGGCATGCATCGACCCGTTGGGCACTACGAAACCCAAGGTCGCCTGGGCGCCGGGTAAGTATCCCCCGGCAAAGCCGGGGGCTTTAGTTGTGTGAGCCGCTCAAAGCGGCTTGGGCGGGGTCGCTAACGCGG